>CAMHRD010000009.1 GCA_946187365.1 uncultured Bacteroidales bacterium | reverse complement strand
CCTCGTATACTATCTCCTGGTAATCACTCTGATCCTTCTCAACTGCTCTCTTTATTGCCCTGTCTATGTTCTCCTTAGGCATGTTTTCACTCTTTGCCGTCTGGATTATGGTTCTAAGGGTAGGGTTGTAGTCCGGATCCGGACCGCCGTTCTTTGCAGCAATTGTTATCTCTTTTCCCAATCTTGTGAAGACGCGGGCCATGTTGCCCCATCTGAATTTTCTCTCTTTTCTGAATTCAAACGCTCTTCCCATAACAGCTTATTTTATAGCGGCTTGTGCTCTAGAAATATATTTGTCAATCTCGTATCCCTCCGGAGTGTTTCCGTAGAGATCCTTTATCTTCTGGTATGCTTTGATTGCCTCTGTTGGCTTTCCCAACTCCTCCTGGCAAAGACCAAGTTTGAGAAGGTAACCGGCTGCAAGAACATTGTCTGCGGTTGCTGCGGCATCCTCAAAGTATGAAACCGCACCCTTTACATCTCCCTTATTTACAAGGGCATCACCAATACAGGACTTTGCTCTTGCCTGCATTATCTTATCCTTTGTGCTGTATTTCTTAAGGTATGAGATAGCACCGTCATTGTCACCCAGACGAAGGCAGCAAACGCCTGCGTCAAAGTAGGCAGCCTGGCCCGCCTTCTTGCCGTATTTCTCAATCACCTGCTTGAATCCGAGAGCGTTTCCGTCTCCGTTAAGCGCCAGGTTGAAGGAATCTGTCCTGAAATAGCGCTCAGCAGTGAAAAGCTGATCTACAGCCTCTTTCTGCTTAGGTATGGTGATAAGGTTAATCCAGGCAAATACAAGGGCAGCCACCACTATAATGCCGGCTACGATATATGCTATGGTCTTTTTGTTGTTTTCAAAAAACAATTCTGTCTTAGATACTGCCTCAGCTACATTTTGCTCACGCTCAGTACGTACATTTTTATTATTAGCCATTTTTCTTAAGATTTTATGCGAAGTGCAAATTTACAGAATAAAATTCTAATTTTGCAATAGTTTTTTGTCTTATGTTTTTAAGCAAGATTACTGTCACCGATTTTAAGAACATCCGCCTTGCGGAGCTCTCTTTCTCCGGAAAACTGAACTGTATTTCCGGCAACAACGGTGTGGGCAAAACCAACCTTCTGGATGCGGTATACTCACTCTCCATGACCAAGAGTTTCTTCAACTACCAGGACTCCTTCTCCATTCGCCACGGTGCGGAGGCGGCCGCTTTGAACGGAACCTACGTTATGGATGACGGCTCGCTCACCACAATAGGGCTCGCCATTTACGGAAAGGGGCCGCAGGAGGGCAAGCTGCTCAAAAGGGAGGGAAAGGCCTACAAGAGGCTTTCAGACCATATTGGCATCTTCCCGATAGTTATGGTCTCCCCATCTGACTCCTCTCTTATAAACCTTTCCGGCAGGGAGCGCCGCCGCTTTATGGATGCTCTTCTCTCTCAGGTAGACAGGGAGTATCTCTTTAAACTGCAGAGGTATAACAAGCTGATTGCCCAGCGCAACGGCCTGCTCAAAAATGCCGGTGATAATGAAGAACTTACGGAAGCCATAGATATTCAGCTTACCTCTCTGGCCTCCTATATATATGATAAGAGGAGAGAATTGGCAGAGCAGCTCAACCAAAGCGTTGGTGAGTATTACGCAAAGGTTAGCGGCAGAGCGGAGTCTGTGGCGGTAAGGTACTCCAGTGACCTTGAGAAGATGAGTCTGAGTGAGGTTTTGAAGAAAAACTGGGAGAGAGACCGTATGATGGGCTTTACCACTGCGGGAATCCATCGCGATGATTTGGATTTTGAGATTACTGCGGCAGACGGAGAGTTCCATCCGCTCAAAAGCTGTGCAAGCCAGGGGCAGCAGAAGTGCTTTTTGATTGCGCTCAAACTCTCACAGTTCTCTATTATGAAGCGGCTGTTTAACGGCACTGCTCCAATCCTCCTTTTAGATGACATCTTTGATAAACTTGATATGAGCAGGGTGGAGTATCTGCTCCAACTGGTTGTGGGTGAAGACTTTTCTCAGATTTTCATTACAGACAGCAACAAGGTGAGGATGGAGAAGCTGGTAAAAAAGATAGGGGGAGAGTGCAAGAGTTTTGAGGTGGAACAGGGTAATATTAAAGAGGTATGAAACGAAACAAGCCAACAAAACTGGGTGCTCTCTTAAAGGAGTATTTCAATGATATTGAGAAGGGAGATAATATTCTGGCCGCAAGGGTGTTGCGCACCTGGGACGAGGTTATGGAGGAGAATATTACCAAGGCCACTATGTCCAAATATTTTAAGGAGGGAGTTCTCTACTGCACCATAAGTTCCTCAATATTAAGAAGTATGCTAGCAGCAAGGGTCTTCTCCGTTAAGGATAAGATTAACAACGCTCTGGGTTCCGATGTGGTTAAGAAGATAGTCTTCAGGTAGTTATGAAACTGATTATAGATGACGCCATACCGTATATTAGAGGTCTCTTTGAACCATACGTTGAGACTCTCTACTGCAAAGGGGGAGAATTCTCCTCTGCAATAAAGTCTGCGGTGGGCGATAAGATTCTGATAATCAGAACCAGAACAAAGTGCAACGCGGAGTTGTTGGATGGAAGCGGAGTTAAGGCCATTGCCACGGCCACCATTGGAACAGATCATATAGATATTCCATACTGCAACGCCAATTCCATAAAGGTGTTTTCCGCTCCCGGCTGTAACAGCGGTGCGGTTATGCAGTATGTATTCACCTCCCTTGCCGCTTTAAATCTAATCCCTTCAACAGTTTCTGAAAGAAATAAGATTACTCTGGGTGTGATTGGTGCGGGCCACGTAGGGGAAAAGGTAGCTCGCTTGGGTGAGGCAATGGGCTTTAAGGTGATGCGTAATGACCCTCCTAAAGAGCAGGAACAGAGGATTTACGGCGGTTCAATTCCTTATTTTTCATTGGATAAGGTGCTGCAAAACTCAGATATTGTGACTATGCACACTCCTCTGGATGTAACCACAAGAGGAATGGCTTCCGCTGAGTTTTTCTCCAGAATCAAAGAGGGGGCAACCTTTATAAACTGCTCAAGGGGAGAGGTTTTGGATGAGGAGGCTCTTCTTGCCACAAAGAGAGTTGGGAGGGTTATACTGGATGTATGGTGCAATGAACCAAATATAAACAGGGCGCTGCTTTCAAGGGCCGATATTGCCACTCCCCATATTGCCGGTTATTCCGTTGAAGGTAAGAAAAACGGCACTGCTGCGGTTGTTAAGAGCATTGCTACACTGCTGGGTATAAAGGAGTTGGAAAGATACGGAGAGAGCGTAGAAGAGAGAAGACATACGCTTAAACTATCGGGAGATATAGAGAAACAACTGTTGGAGTTCTTCCCAATAAAAGAGGTGGATGCAATGCTTCGGTGCGAACCGGAAAATTTTGAAAAAATCAGAACCGAATATATCTACAGAAATGAGTTTAAATATTAAAAAGGCGGCCTCCACAAGAAATGGGGGAATTAAGAGACTTACTGAAGATGAGATACATACAGCAATATCTGCTGCAGACAGTTTTACCGGTACGCTTTGCAAGTTTGTGCCTGCCAGCGGTGCGGCAACAAGAATGTTTGCTCCTCTCTTTGGAAAGGATGACAAGGCTCTGGCAGAAGTTAAGGCAAACAGAGATAAGATTGCCATAAATCTCTCAACCTCAAAGGATAAACTGGCTGCTACTCCTAAGGGGCTGCTGCCGTTCCACAAATACGGAGAGAGCGTGCGCACTCCGTTTGAGGAGCATCTTGTTGAGGGTGCTTTCTATGCCAAGGATCTGAATGACGTTGTAAATCTGCACTTTACCGTTTCACCGGAACATATTGAGGAGTTCAGGAAACTGCTGAGAAGTAAAAGAGGGACTTATTCAAAGAAATTCGGCTGTAGGTATCACGTAAAATTTTCCACACAGGATTCTGCTACAGACGTAGTTGCATACGGCAGCAACAACAAGCCGGTAGTTAAAAAGGATGGAACCGTTCTGAAGCGCCCGGCCGGTCACGGTGCCCTGCTTAAGAACTTGCAGACTGTAAATGAGGACTTTATCTTTATTAAAAATATAGACAACGTAGTTAAGGAGAAGTATCTGGATGATACAATCAAGTGGAAGAGAGTGCTTTTGGGAAGGGCGGTTATGCTCAAGGCTCAGGCAAATCTTCTGCAAATGAATCTTCAGAGTGCTCAGGGAGGAGACGAACTTGAGGAGGCTATTGCCGCAGCAACCAGTTTCCTGGAGGAAGAACTCCTTATTACGCAGAAGTTTAGTGCACCTATGGGAGAGATTGCAGATTACCTCATCTCCATTCTGGACCGTCCGCTCAGAGTTTGCGGAATGGTTAAAAACGAGGGTGAAGCCGGTGGAGGTCCTTTTATCTGCAATGAAGAGGATGGAAGTACCTCTCTGCAAATACTTGAGGGTGTGCAGGTTGATGATAAAGAACTGCTTAAGAAATCTACCCACTTCAATCCTGTGGATATTGTCTGCTGCATAAAGGATTGCAGCGGAGCAAAATACAGACTGAGTGAATTCACAGACCCTTCAACTGCTCTTAAGGTAGAGAAGACCTTTGAGGGTAAGAAGGTGCATTACACAGAGTTACCGGGTCTTTGGAACGGCTCAATGAGCAGATGGAACACCCAGTTCATAGAGGTTCCGCTCTCTACTTTCAATCCGGTAAAGAGCATTCAGGATCTTTTAAGAAAGAATCATCAGTAGAGACGGCTGAATGAGTGGCCAAAACGCTTGAAGGCTGCTCTCTCCAACTCCTCTCTTGCAGAAGGGTGGGCTATTGAGATTAGGGCTTTGGCACGCTCTGCCAGATCCTTATTCCTGAGATATACTATGCCGTTTTCCGTAGCAATGTACTGCGCCTGGAATCTGGTAGTTACAACTCCCGCTCCCGGAGTCAGGGTAGGGACTATCTTGCTCTTTCCCTTGGCTGTTGCAGAAGGGAGTGCAATGAATGTCTTGCCTCCCTCGGATAGTGCACCTCCGTACATGAAATCATGCTGACCGCCTACGCTGGAGAAGATCTTTTCTCCAATGCTGTCTGCGCAAATCTGCCCGGTAAGGTCTATCTCCAGAGCAGAGTTTATGGCCATAACCTTTGGATTCATACGGATTATCTGAGGGTCATTGGTCACTGCAACATCATGGAACTCAACGTCTTTGTTGTAGTGGAGAAATTCATACATGTGCTTGGAACCCAGAGCCAGAGAGCCTACGCTCTTGCCCGGAATGTACTTCTTCATAGAGTTGTCAATAACTCCCTCCTCCATTAGGCGGACTACTCCGTCTGTCATTGCCTCCGTATGGAGTCCCAGATGTTTATGATGTTTTATGGCGTTAAGAACTGCGTTCGGTATACCGCCGACTCCAATCTGAAGAGTGGCTCCGTCCGGTATTTCAGAGGCTATGTTGTTTCCTATAGCACGCTCAATATCAGTTGGTTCTCCAAACTCCATAGCTACCGGAGGAATATCACACTCCACGGCTGCATCAATATCAGATATGTGAATCATTGCACTTCCGTAGAGGTACGGTATGCTCTTATTTACCTGAGCAATAACTACCTCTGCACTCTCAACGGCTGCTACTGCCAAATCTGCGGAGATTCCGTAACTGCAATAGCCATTCTCATCCGGCAGAGAGCAGTTTATAACAGCCACATTTACAGGAATCTGTCTGCTTCTGAATAGGAAGGGTATCTCTCCCAGAAAGGCGGGAATCATATTTCCGTTTCCGGCGGCTATATACTCCCTTTGGTCTGCGCAGACAAATAGCGAGCGGATAATGAAGGAGTCTCTTAACTCTTCCTTACAGAATGGAGCAACTCCTCTCGGTATGCAGAAGGCACTGTAAATCTTAACATCCTTGAGCTCTGTACCTCTCTGGGCCAGAGCCTCTTGTATTAACTCCGGAACTGCGGTGCTCCCCTGAAAATAGACACCGTCTCCGCTCTTAATAAGTTTGACAGCCTCTTGGGCAGTCATAAATTTTACACTCTCCATTTGCCCTCCTCTTCTTTCATCATAATATTGAACAGTTTGAGTCTCTGATCCAGAATCTCAAACTCCTCATCAGAAGAGAGTCTTGATACACAGGCTCTTATTCCATTCTGCAGGCTTCCCGTGGAGTTTAGAGAAATAGCAGTAATACCGCAGCGCATAAGATTTGTCATAAGATCACTGCAGTTCATATTCTTATATCCTATGGTGTAGAAGAATCCGTCTCCAACCTTGCGGTCCAGATCTTTATCATAGACAATATGGAATCCGTTCCTCTCAAATATCTGCTTTGAACGGTGTGCTCTCTCTGCATATTTTGCCATCTCGCTTATGAAGTCAATCTTGCCTTCCGCCGCTCCGTCCAGCAGTGCTGCAAAGGCGTATTGCACTGAGTGTGAGACTCCCGATGAGGCAACGTAGAGGTAGGTAAGAACAAAGTTGTCTCCCATTCTGCCAATGCCGTACCTCTCTTTAAGAGCTGGATAATCTCTCTTGAAAAGATATGGTGAGAAGGCAGCAACCGCAATTCTCTCTCCCGCGTAACTGAAGATTTTGGAAGAGGAGAGCATAATAATATAATTGTCTGTGTATCTTGCTACTGAAGGCTGGAACGGAGGAACTCCCGGCTTTGAGAGATCCATTCTGAAGTCCATACAGAAGTATGCCAAATCCTCTAAAACCACTGCGTCATACTTAGTTGCAAGTTCTCCTATAACCTTAAGTTCCTCCTCGCTCAGGCAGATCCAGGCAGGGTTGTTAGGGTTGGAGTAGAGTATTGCTGCAATGTTACCTCTGGAGAGATACTCCTCCAGTTTACCTCTCAGTTTCTCCGCTCTAAAACTATATATATCAAAGGATTCTGCCTTAATGCCAAGAACCTTTGCCTGCATCATATTTGGCGGGAATCCCGGATTGATAAAGAGTATTGTATCCTTCTGAGGGTTAAGTTGAGAGCACTCAAGTATCAGATTCATACTGCCTTGCATAGATCCAACGGTAGGAATTATGCACTCAGCCGGAATATCCAAATCTGCGTAGGCCTTCAAAAATTTTGAGGCGGCCTGTTTCAAAGGAGGAATTCCGCTTACCGGAGGATACTCGTGAGCTATGTTTCTGTCTAGCGCACTCTTCTGAGCCTCAACGCCTACCGGGCAGGCAAGAATGCCGGGAACTCCTATCTCCAGGTGGATGAACTTCTCGTTGTATCTCTCTCCCAGAGTATTTGCTATTGAAACACACTGTCTTATAGTTGCTCTGGAAATGTCTGAAATATCCATCTCCGCCATCAACTGATTGACTGCTTCTAAACTGAACGGTTTTTCCATAACAATTATTTAGAGATGGAGCACTTAAGACCCGCCTCAAATGCTCTGATGTTGTCTTCTACAATCTTCTCACCCTTGCGGGCGAATACGTTTCTTATAGCCTCCTTAATCTTCTCTATATCAAGAATCTCGATATATTTTGCAGCCGCTCCCAACAGCACCATATTGGAGGAGAGGGGAGCCATGTTCTCCTTGGCTACCTTGTCTGAATCTACAAAGATCACATTGGCGTCTTTTTGCAGCGCCTTTTTAATCTCTTCAATCTCAGGATATACAGGAATGTTAATAAAAGGAGCGCTGTTGGTAACAATCCATCCGCCCTTCTGAAGGTAAGGGAGATAACGGAGTGCCTCCATAGGCTCCATAGAGATAATGAGTCCGCACTCACCCTCCGGAATAAGATCTGAGAAGATAGGGGTTGAACTCAGACGGAGATTGCTCTGAACGTCTCCACCTCTCTGACTCATTCCGTGTACCTCCGCCTGTTTGATATAGAGGGAGTTATTAATTGCGGCCCAACCGATTACGGTTGCAATTGAGAGTATTCCCTGGCCGCCTACGCCTGAAAGGATTATATCTTTTTTCATTTCTTATTCTCTTTTTTTAAGTGTCTCTTTGCAGTCTGTATACACTCTCTGCGGCAGACTACTACAGATACTCCGTTATACTCAATCTCCTGGCGGATAGTCTCTTCCATCTCTGCATAATTCTTTGGAAGAGGAACAATCAGACGGATGTGCTCCTTCTCAACTCCAATACCCAGGCAGATATTCTCTATTCTTCCAAAGGCGGCGCTGTCCTGTCCTCCGGTCATACCTGTAGTGAGATTATCTGATATGCAGACAGTTATATTGGCATTCATATTAACGGCATCCAACAGTCCGGTCATTCCGCTGTGGGTGAATGTGGAGTCTCCTATAACTGCAACTGAAGGGTGAAGTCCGCTCTCAGATGCTCCTATTGCCATAGTGATAGATGCTCCCATATCTACGCAAGAATTGATTGCGTGGAAAGGAGCCAGCGCACCAAGGGTGTAGCAGCCTATATCACTGAATACCTTTGCGGTAGGGTAGTCTTTAATTACTTTATTAAGAGCTGTGTAGAAGTCTCTGTGGCCGCATCCCATACAGAGAGCCGGAGGGCGCGGAAGAGCAACGTCACTCTTTGCACAGGCCTCCTTCATCTTAATGCCCAGAGCCTTACGCAAGATATCCGGCGTGAGTTCTCCGGTGCGAGGAAGGGTTCCGTCCAGGCGTCCCTTAATGGTTACGCTCTGTGGTAGATAGCCTCTAAGACGCTGTTCTATAAAAGGTTGGCCCTCTTCAACCACCAGAAGGGTTGAACAGGTATCTGCCATCTCCTTAATTAGTTTCTTAGGAATAGGGTACTGGGTAATCTTAAGAACAGGGAAAGGAATCTTTCCTACAATGTTCTCCATCAGATAGTTCCAACCAATACCGGAGGCTATGATTCCCATATCTGCCTTCTCTCCGCCCTCATATATTTTGTTGTGCTCAATAGCGGAAGGATCCTCCTCATACTGCTCCAACTGCTTAATTACCTGCTGGTTCCTAACTCTTGCATTTGCAGGAAGAAGAATCCAGCGCTTTGGATCAGTTGGGCTTGAAAGAGGGTTCTGCTCTCTTGCCTGGCCAACCTCCACAACTGAACGTGAGTGCGCCATTCTGGTAGTCAGGCGCATAAGAACGGGTATGGAGTATTTCTCGGAGTAGTCAAAGGCAAAGCGGACCATATCGTAAGCCTCCTGCTGAGATGAAGGCTCAAGGCAAGGAACCATTGCAAAGTCTGCGTAGAACCTGCTATCCTGCTCGTTCTGAGAGGAGTGCATAGAAGGGTCATCACAGGCTACTACCACCAGACCGCCGTTTGAGCCTGTCATTGCGGAGTTTACAAAGCAGTCTGCACATACGTTCATTCCAACGTGCTTCATGCAGACCATTGCTCTCTTTCCTGCGTATGAGGCTCCTAAAGCAGCCTCCATTGCAGTCTTCTCATTGCAAGACCACTGGCAGTGTATATTTCTCTCTTTGGTTAGGGGATGAGCCTGAATGAACTCCGTAATCTCCGTAGAGGGAGTTCCCGGGTAGGCATAAACGCCGGAGAGCCCTGCATGGAGGGCTCCCAGTGCCAGAGCTTCATCTCCCAGCAATAAAGTTTTCTTAGACATATCTCAAATTTGTTAATTCTAGTTTTATCGCTACGAATTTACAAAAATGAATTCGATATTCAAAACTTTATTTTAAAAGAGAATTAAAAACTCAATTTTATTTACATTTTGATACTACCACCCCAAAATATGGGCGAACATCAGCGGAGCAACTATTGTTGCGTCACTCTCAACCACAAACTTAGGGCACTCAGGAGAGAGTTTACCCCATGTTATCTTCTCGTTAGGAACTGCGCCTGAGTATGAACCGTATGATGTTGTGGAGTCTGAAATCTGGCAGAAGTATTGCCACAGCATTGTGCCCTTCCACTGCAGATCCTGCTCCATCATTGGTACACAGCAAATTGGGAAGTCTCCTGCAGTACCGCCGCCAATCTGGAAGAATCCTGTTCCGCGGTCAATACCAGGACGGTTGTTAGCCTTATACCAATCTACAAGGTGCATCATAGTCTCAATTCCGCCCTTTACCAGATGCGGATCAAACTCACCCTTAATGCAGTGTGCGGTAAAGATATTACCGGTTGTAGAATCCTCCCAAGCTGGAACTATAATAGGGATGTTCTTCTCACATGCTGCAAGAACCCAACTGTCTTTAGGGTCAATTTCATAATACTGCTCCAGAACACCGCTGCGTATTACCTTGTACATGAACTCGTAAGGGAAGAGTCTCTCACCCTTTGCAGCTGAATCTTTCCATGCGTCTACCAGGTGATCCTCCAATCTTCTGAATGCCTCCTCCTCAGGAATACAGGTATCTGTTACTCTGTTAAGGTGGTTGTCTAACAGTTCCTGCTCCATCTGCGGAGTGAGGTCTCTGTAGTTAGGCACTCTCTTATAGTGGGAGTGAGCCACCAGGTTCATGATATCCTCTTCAAGGTTATTTGCTGAGCAGCAGACAATTGCAAACTTGTCCTTGCGGATCATCTCTGCCAGAGAGAGGCCCAATTCCGCTGTACTCATTGCACCGGCCATAGCCAGCATCATTTTTCCACCTTCATTCAGAAGTTGCTCGTATGCCTTTATTGCATCTACCATTGCGGCAGAATTAAAGTGGCGATAATGATGGTCAATAAACTGAGTGATAGGTCCTTTTGTCATATTTTACAAAATTTTAAATGTTAATACCACTGTCTTGTTTAATGCGCCGGTTTCATCACGACAGTTAAGTGTCTGAAAGGCTTCACAAATGTAGAAAAAATGATTAGATTTGCATCCATTCTAAAAGAGCAAATTATTGAGTGATGATAACTAAAAAGGCAATAGAGAAGTTCGGAGCCATTCGCACTCCTTTCTACTATTATGATGTAGAACTTCTCAAAAAGACTCTGGATGTTTACACATCTTACACCAAAAAGTTCAAATACAACGCCCATTATGCCATTAAGGCAAATGCAGAACCACGTATCCTTCAGATAATTCAGAAGGCGGGACTGGGTGCGGACTGCGTAAGCGGCAACGAGGTGAAACTGGCAATAAAGAACGGTTTTGCCCCTTCAAAGATTGTATATGCAGGTGTGGGAAAGAGTGACGCAGAGATTAAGACCGCTCTTAAGGCGGGCATCTACAGCTTTAACTGTGAGAGCGTTCCTGAGATTCAGATTATAAATGACCTGGCTGCCGGAATGGGAACCACGGCAAGAATCTCACTCAGAGTGAATCCCGATATTGACGCCCATACTCACAAATATATCTCCACCGGAAGAAAGGAGGATAAGTTCGGAATCTCCCCTTGGGAGTTTGAATCTGTAACCAACCTTATTAAAAACCTTAAGAATGTTAAGCTGATAGGCCTGCACTTCCACGTAGGCTCACAGATTACTGATATGAGCGTATTCCCACTGCTCTGCAGAATGGTGGAGCAGCTTCAGAAGTGGTTCATAGATAGGGGAATAAAGATTGAGAATCTAAACCTTGGAGGCGGCCTGGGAATAGATTACGCAAACCCTAACGAGAATCCTATTGCCAACTTTAAAGATTATTTCACTCTCATTAACAGGAACCTGATTGTAAGACCTGGCCAGAAGGTTCATTTTGAGCCGGGTAGGGCAATTGTAGGCCAGTGCGGCCACCTTATCTCCAGAGTGCTCTACGTTAAGATTGGCCAGAAGATGAAGTTTGTGATTTTGGATGCCGGTATGAATGACCTTATCCGTCCTGCTCTCTACCAGGCTCACCACGCAATTGAAAACCTCGTATCTACCGGAAAGATAACCAAATATGATGTAGTAGGTCCTGTTTGTGAGAGCAGTGACAAGTTTGGCCACAACATACTCCTTCCGGAGACTCACAGAGGAGACTTTGTTGCCCTCCATTCTGCGGGCGCATACGGACAGGTAATGGCTATGAAATACAATCAGAAAGATCTTGCAAAGGCTTATTACTCAGATGAATTATTAAAGTAAGAGATTATGTTTGAAAACCTGATAGACAGATTGGACCGATCCTTCAAAATGCTGAAGGGGCAGGGGAGAATTACGGAAGTAAATATAAGCGAGACACTTAAAGACATCCGCAGAGCTTTGATTGAGGCCGATGTAAGTTACAAGGTGGCTAAATCGTTCTGTGATGACGTTAAGCAGGTAGCTCTGGGACAGGAGGTTCTTAAGTCCGTAAAGCCGGGCCAGATGATGGTGAAGATAGTTCATGACGAGCTGGCCAAACTTATGGGTAGCTCTGCAACGGACATCAACCTCAAGGGAAATCCTGCAATTGTATTGGTTTCAGGTCTTCAGGGTTCCGGTAAAACCACATTCTCCGCAAAGCTGGCCAACCAGCTGAAAAACAAGCGCGGAAAGAGGGTGATGCTGGTTGCGGGAGACGTTTACCGTCCCGCTGCAATTGAGCAGTTGAAAGTTCTTGCAAACTCAATAGAGACAGCAGTTTATACAGAAGAGGGTGTTAAAGATCCGGT
>CAMHRD010000008.1 GCA_946187365.1 uncultured Bacteroidales bacterium | reverse complement strand
CTAATAGCATCAGGATTTTAGAGATTTCAGAAAAATCATAATTTTTCCGGTAAAATTTACCCGTCAAAAACATTTGCGTAAAAAGTTTTTCAGACACTGAAAGTTTTTACGCGAATGCTTTGTATCAGCCACTTACACACATATCTTTATTCCCCAAAAACAAACAATTAAAAAGAAAAAGATATGTTATGTAAAGTATTTTGTGCCTGTTGTAACGGGCTGGATGTCACCACTATTACAGTGGAGGTTTCCGTATCCATTGGTATTCAGTACCATTTGGTGGGATTACCGGACAGTGCCATTAAAGAGAGCCAGCAGAGAATAGACAGTGCCCTTACCTGCAACGGATACCGACTGCCTGGTAAGAAACTGACTATCAATCTAGCACCCGCAAACATAAGGAAAGAGGGCTCCTCTTTTGACGTGCCTCTTGCCATTGGAATCCTCTGTGCATCAGGGCAGTTAGAGGAAGATATAACTGCCAGGTTAAGTTCATTTATCATACTCGGAGAGCTGGCACTGGATGGAACACTGAGAGAAATTCCCGGTGCACTTCCTATCATTATTCACTCCAAAGAACAAGGTTTCTCTTCCTGCATCCTTCCACGCAACTCTGCCTTAGAAGGAGCTGAGATAGAAGGTATTACAATCTATGGTGCAAGCAACTTCAAAGATGTAGTAAACATTCTCTCCTCTCCGGAATCCTGCAAAAGTATGGTTGTTTCATCCAAGAACATATTCATGCAAAAGAGTTCTTCTGACGAGAAGAGCAACTATGATTTTGCGTTGGTTAAGGGACAGCATAAAGCAAAGAGAGGGTTGGAAATTGCTGCCGCCGGTGGGCATAACGTTATATTAAACGGATCTCAGGGCAGCGGTAAAACCTTTATGGCTAAATGTTTACCGGGTATACTTCCTCCGCTCTCAAAAGAGGAGGCAATTGAGACAAGTAAAATTTATTCAGTTGCAGGTCTTTTGCAGATGATGACAAATAACGAGAACCACAACGGCGGATTGATCCGTCAACGTCCGTTCCGTGCTCCGCATCACACAATTACTGTCCCCGCTTTGATAGGAGGCGGCAATAAGGGAATGCCCGGGGAGATTTCCTTGGCCCATAACGGCGTGCTTTTTTGTGATGAGTTTGCTGAGTTTGACAGGCGCTCCATAGAGGTGTTGCGTCAGCCGTTGGAAGACGGTGTAGTTCAGATAAGTAGAGTGCGTTCCAAAAATTACTACCCCGCCCGTTTTATGCTGGTTGCTGCCATGAATCCATGCCCTTGCGGACATCTGTTTGACGGAGCGGGAGAGTGCAGATGCTCTTCTTCCTCCATTTCAAAATACAGAGCTAAAGTATCTGGGCCTGTTTTTGACAGAATTGATATTAACCTCATAGTCAAACAAGTGGCAGCATCAGATCTGATCTTTGGGGGAGATGAAAAAGCAGAACCGAGTAAAGTTATAGCAGAGAGAGTTAAGGAGGCAAGAGATCTTCAGATGAAAAGATACTCCTCAAACAACGAGTCTTTCTTCACCAATGCAGCCATTACTTCATCGGGATTAAAGAAATACTGCTCACTCGGTAAAAGAGAGGAACTCTTTATGGAGGCGGTCATCAACAAGTACAAGATTTCCGCCAGGGGGTACACCAGAATCCTTAAGATTGCCCGTACCATTGCAGACCTTGCCCACTCGGAAACCATAACCATGAATCACCTTGCAGAGGCCGTCCAATTCCGTTGCCCGGACAAAGACGAACTCTTTTAGCCCGGCAACTCCTCTCCGTTTCCCTGTTGTAACAGAGCTAGTGAAGGAGAAAATGGAGCGGATTTTTTGTAAATTGCGGTAGTTTTGATTTAGATATGAAAAAGATAATGATAGCCGCCCTCCTTTTGCTCTTTGCAGTGGGAGCACAGGCACAGAATCAGGCTCAGAAGAATGAGCAGATGGCAAAGATCCGTAAACTCTATGCGGAGACCAAGACCATGATTGAAAAGGGAGACCCGGAGAATCCGCCGGAGCTGCCTTTGAACATTACAACCGTTAAGTCTCACTACATGGCACCGGGAGCGGGAGAGATTACGGAGGAGATTAACTACTACTACCATAGCGATCACAACTCGGAAACCGGAGAGCCTTATTACTTTCTCTATTTCATCTCACGCAAGTACGTAAGAACCATCTCCACATACTATGAAGAGTTCCTCTATGACAAAAATTTGAATCTGGTATTCTATTTCTGTCAGAAAGCTACTGATACCGGCAAGGAGATTGTGAAAGAAGAGACCCGTTACTACTGGGGCAAGGATGGTCTGATTAAGGAAATCATTAAGGGAGACAGAGAGATGGATGATGTCTTTGCTCTCCGCTTAGCAGATGAACTCAAAGGAGCCTTTGATAAACTTTTTAACAGTGAAGAGTAACTGAAATTTTTTAAATTTGGAGTTGAAAAACTAATACCGCCATGAAAAGAATAATTACCCTTGCGTTGGCCTTGATGTTTATAGGTACAGCTTGCTTTGCAAAGTCTAAAGTTAAAGTGACTTCCGGAAATACTAATTGCTTGAAGAATAGTGAAGTTGCTACAGTTGAGTTTGATTTTTCAGCCACAACATGGCACGAGAAAGAAGACTTTAAGACCTGGTGCAAAGATGATTATGAAAAGAGAGTGGAGGCTATGAAGTCTTCATTTGAGAAGACATTCAATGAAAAGACCAAAGGTCTTAGGATAGATAACAACGCTTCAGATGCTAAATACAAGATTGTAGTTGTTGTAAAAAATCTGGACAGAACTCAGGCCAAATGGGGAAACTGGGGACAAGGTACATTCCTCACAAAGAGTGTTATAACAGTTTACGACAAAAGCACCGGTGAAAGTGTTTGTGAAATAGTTGCAGATGATTACGGAACAGGTAAAGACTACAACTATGCAGACGGACTGGGCAAATGCTTCCAGGGATTGGCTGAGGAGATCTTCAAACTTTAAGCCTTGGTCCTCAAAATAGCAGACAACATTGTTTCTCCTCTGGGAGAGGGGTCTGAACTCAATTACAGATTAATCAAATCCGGAAAGAGTTCACTGGCAAGGCGGTCATTTCCGCTTTTGCCGGAGAAGTTCTACGCCTCCCTGTTTAATGAATCCCCTGTTAAAGAGAATCTTACGCGGTTTGAATCACTTGTTTTCAAATCTGTAAAAGGAGCTCTTTCTAATGTTGATTTTGACATTAGCGGCAATGATGTTCTCTTTGTTCTTGGCACAACCAAGGCAAATGTGGGCCTTCTTTCTCCCGATAGTAAAGAGAACAATATCCTCTATCCCGGAGAGTGTGCAAAAAAGATAGCCACGCTGCTCGGCATTACCACTTCACCTATTGTGGTATGCAACGCCTGCATATCCGGACTCTCTTCTATAGTCCTTGCTTCCAGAATGTTGGAGGCCGGCTTCTATAAATACGCAATAGTTTGCGGAGCAGATATTCTTACTGAGTTTATCATCTCCGGTTTCCAATCTCTTAAGACGCTCTCAGAAGATGAGTGCCGTCCTTTTGACATAGAGAGGATTGGAATGAACCTTGGAGAGGCGGCAGCCACGGTAATACTCTCATCAAAGGAGGGAGAAGGGTGGAAGATATCCGGAGGAACAGTAAGGAACGATGCCTACAACATAACCGCCCCTTCCAAAAACGGAGATGGAGCATATCTGGCTTTAAAAGAGGCCATTGCAGAGGGCAGTATTGAAAAACTTGCTCTTGTGAACGCCCACGGAACCGCAACCCTGTTTATGGATGAAATGGAATCCGTAGCATTGGAAAGAGCAGGGCTTGGAAAAATTCCTGTAAACAGTCTCAAGGGCTACTTTGGCCATACGCTTGGAGCTGCGGGAGTTATGGAGACAATACTCACGATGCAGGCCCTTGAAGATGGTACTATCCTTAAAACCAGAGGATTTGATGAGATTGGAGTCTCAGCGGAGATAGATGTCTGCAAAGAGAATAAAGAGACAGACAAGCAGAGCTTTATAAAACTTGTTTCAGGATTCGGAGGCGCCAACGCAGCCATATTTGCAAGCAAAGAATCCACGCATAAAAACCCTAACCGGAAGCCTGATAAAGAGGAGCTGATAAAGAGCCACAGGGTTCAGATTACCCCTTCCGGTGTGACTGTAGACGGTCAAAAGAGCCTCTCTTCAGATGAGTGTACAGGAAGTTGCAAGGAGATGCTGACAAAGATTTACAAGAGCCGCATTGGGGATTATCCTCAATACTACAAAATGGATATGCTCAGCCGCCTGGGATTCATAGCCAGCGAACTGCTGCTTGATGTGGAAAATACGGGCCCTCAAGAGTCTGATTCTACAGCCGTTATACTGTTTAACCACTCTTCATCCCTGCAGACGGACTTGCGTTACCTTCAGACAATTTCAGATCCTGAGAACTTTTTTCCATCTCCGGCACTCTTTGTTTACACACTGCCAAACATTGTAACCGGAGAGATTGCAATACGCAACAAATTCAACGGTGAGACGTCATTTTATATAGTGGAAAAGAGAGATGACGCTCTAATGGAGAAGGTTCAAAAGGCCTCATTCCTGGATAGGAAAACAAAGAGAATGATCTCCGGATGGCTGGATTATACAAATGAAAATGAGTTTGTTGCAGACTTATACATTATTGAAAAAAGATAAAAAATATATGAAAGAGAGAATTAAGAAACTGTTGGAAGATGCTCTGCCGCTGGTAGATTTTGATTCCAACTTTTTGTTCAGAGAACTGGATTCACTGGGAATTACCACAATACTTATGACACTCTCTGAAGAGTTCAACATAAAGTTGGAGGCAAAGGATGCCACTCCAAAGAATCTTAAATCATTGGATTCTCTGGTTGCGTTGGTAGAGAGCAAACTTTCAAAATAACTGACGTTATGAGTTTTATGAGACTTGTAGATTATCTGGAGAGGGACGCGGAGTTATATCCAAACAAGATTGCAGCAATCTGCAACGGGGAGAGTATAACCTACAAGGAACTCTACTCAAAGGTGTTAGAAAAATCTTCAGAGTTCAAAAAGGGAGAGGTTGTTCCATTCCGCTCATCTCAGTCCATAGATTTTCTGATTACATACTTTGCCATTCACAAGGCAAAGGCAGTTGCGGCACCGCTTGAAAAAGATATTCCACAGAGCCGTTTTGATGAGATAGCATCATCACTATCCTCCTCATCTGTTCCGGAAGAAGTTGCTGATATACTGTTTACTACAGGCACCACAGGAAAGTCAAAGGGAGTGATGATATCTCACCGCACCATTGTATCAAACGGAGAGAATCTGATAGAGGGACAACTCTTTTCTCACGATCTGCTCTTTGTAATAAACGGACCGATGAACCATATCGGGAGTCTCTCTAAAATCTTTCCGGTGACCATTTTGGGAGCCACCCTCTATATTCTTGAGGGAATGAAGGATATGGAGAAGTTCTTTGAATCTCTTGATTATCCGGCAAATAAAGTGGCAACTTTCTTTGTTCCGGCAACCATAAGAATGTTGCTCCAGTTCAGTGAAGAGAGGCTGGCATCATACAAAGACAAGATAGATTTTATTGAGAGCGGAGCTGCTCCTCTGCCTCATTCAGATATGCTCAAACTCTGTGAGGTTCTGCCAAATACAAGGCTTTACAATACCTACGCTTCTACAGAGACCGGCATAATCTCAACTTATAATTTCAACGATGGAAGATGCATTCCGGGTTGTTTGGGAAGACCTATGAGCCACTCAAAGGTGATTATTACCCCAGATGGCAAAATCTCCTGCAAGGGAGATACCCTTATGAGCGGCTATGTAAACGATCCTCAACTGACTGCCACAATCTTAAGAGATGATACAATATTCACCTCAGACTTAGGAGTTTTGGATGAGGAGGGAATGCTTCACATTAAAGGAAGGGAGAGTGATGTAATTAACGTAGGAGGTTTTAAAGTAGCCCCTACAGAGGTGGAGGATGTGGCAATGAGTCTTCCTGAGGTAAAAGACTGCATCTGCATCTCTGTTGAGCATAAGATTACCGGCAGAGCGCTAAAACTCCTGGTTGTAATAAAAGAGGGAGAAACTCTTAACAAACAGCGCATTGCAAGATTCTTAAGAGAGAGACTTGAGGCCTATAAAGTTCCTATGCTTTATGAGCAGGTGGAGTCTGTAAAGAGAACTTACAACGGAAAAATGGACAGGAAATACTACAATAATTTTTAACATAAAAAAAGATGAAACTAAAAATGATTTTACCAGCAATTTGTTTTGCTGCCGCAGTTGCGGGTTGTGCCGGAAACGGTGGATTAAAGAAACTGACCTCCGGTATTGACCGTGCAAACATGAACGACAGCATTGCACCGGGCACTGACTTCTATCAGTATTGCGGCGGCAACTGGATGGCAGCCAATCCGTTAAAGCCTGAGTATTCATCCTACGGACAGTTTAACGTTCTCTTTGACAACAACGAGAAGCAGTTAAGAGAGATGTTTGAGGAGTATGCAACCAACCCTCAGGAGAAGGGAACTCTGGGCCAGAAGATAGGAAGTATCTTCCGTATGGCTATGGACTCTGTAAAGCGTAACGCTGACGGCTATAAACCTATTGAGAATCACCTCCGTATGGTAAGAGAGGTTGAAAGCAGAGAGCAGATGCAGGTTCTCACCGCAGAACTAGGCAGGATTGGTGTGGATATTTCAATGTTCTCAATCTATGTAGATGCAGACTTTACAGATGCAAAAAATAACCTGGTTCAGACTTACCAGGGCGGTCTGGGACTCGGCAACAAGGATTACTATCTGAATACAGATCCTGAGAGCAAGAAGGTTCTCAACGCCTACAAGGAGTACATCTGCAAGCTCTTCACTATGATTGGTTACAGCGAGGCAGAGGCTAAGGCAAAGATGGAGAACATCCTCTCACTGGAGTTCAGAATTGCACGCGCAAGTTACTCAATGACAGAGCTCAGAGATATTCCTAACAACTTCCACAAGATGACCTATGCAGACTTTAAGAAGGAGTATCCTAAAATTATGTGGGATACCGTATTTGCAAAACTGGGTTACCCTGCATTTGAGAACATCTCCGTTGGTCAGCCTTCACAGTTGCACGAGGTTGAGAACATCCTCAACGAGGCTCCGCTTCAGGCACTTAAGGACTATGCTGAGTTTGGAGTTGTTGCAGGTGCTACAAACCTCCTCAGCGATGATTTCAGAGCAGTAAGCTTTGAGTTCAGCAAAGTTCTCTCCGGAGCAGAAGAGGATAAACCAAGATGGAAGAGAGCTGTAAGTGCAGTTAACGGAGTGTTGGGAATGCCTGTTGGAAAACTCTATGTTGAGAAATACTTCCCTGAGAGTTCAAAGAAACGTATGCTGGAACTTGTTAACAATCTTAAGGATGCGCTTAAGGAGAGAATTGAGGAACTTACCTGGATGAGCGACTCAACCAAGCAGCAGGCATACGACAAACTCTCTAACTTCATTGTAAAGATTGGATATCCTGATACTTGGAGAGACTTCTCTAAACTTCAGATTGACGATTCTCTCACATACTATGAGAATATGTGCAACGCCTCCGAGTTCTACATTGCAGATATGATTGACCGCAAGGTTGGCAAACCTGTAGACAAGACCGAGTGGCTTATGACTCCACAGACAATCAATGCATACTACAACCCTACAACCAATGAAATCTGCTTCCCTGCAGGTATTCTCCAGCCACCGTTCTTCAACGCAGATGCTGATGATGCTGCAAACTACGGAGCAATCGGAGTTGTAATTGGACACGAGATGAGCCACGGCTTTGACGATCAGGGTTGCCAGTTTGACAAGGATGGCAATATGCGCAACTGGTGGACTGCAGAGGACAAGAAGAACTTTGATGAGCGTACAAGCGTTCTGAGAGATTACTTCAGCACTCTGGAGGTTCTTCCGGGAGTATTTGTTAACGGACAGCTCACTTTGGGTGAAAACATTGGAGATAACGGCGGTATCAACATTGCATTCAGGGCATTCCAGAACGCTATGAAGAAATCTCCTCTTGGAGAGAAAGACGGTTTCACTCCTGAGCAGAGATTCTTTATCTCATTCGGATTTATCTGGGCTCAGAACAGCAGAGATGAGTATGTGAGAAATCAGGTTCTCAATGATCCTCACTCACCTGCCAAGTGCAGAGTTAACGGTTCACTTCCTCACGTAGATGCCTGGTATGAGGCATTCGGAATTAAAGAGGGAGACGCACTCTATCTTGCACCTGAGAAGAGAGCACACATCTGGTAATCTATAACAGATTGATTTTTAAAGGGGAGCCGGCTTACTCGTAAAGTAAGTACGGCTTCCTTTCTTTTATGAAGTTCTGAACCTCTTTACTCCATTTGCGGTCCAACTTTTTGGCAAGTTCACCGGCGTTTACGGTGTTATCTTTGGCCTCCTTGATTATTGTCTTACGAACCCACTCCTGTCCAATCTCAAGTTCAAACATCTTTGTAAAGAAGGCATCACCGGTTGAGCCGCTTCCAATGTAAGCGTCAATTATGTAGGTAAGATTTACCTTGCCGTCATTTATGCGGTTGATTGGCAAAGTTCTCAAATCCACGCCTTTGCAATCTTTATTCAGCAGCGGAGGGTTCTTTGCTCCTGAAACGCTTCTTGGAGTGAAGGCAAACGGAGCCGCAACTCTCTCCTTCTCTCCATAAGGGCTTCTTCCTGTAACTGAGGTATTTGTCATCTCCGGTGAGCCGTAGATCTGGAACGGAGCAACTGTTCCTCTACCCAGACTTGTGTGAGTTCCCTCAAAGTAACAGGTAGAAGGATATAGATATACGCTCCTCATATTAGGGAGGTTAGGAGACGGTTTTACCGGCAGGCGGTAGTGAGAATTTCTTGAATAGTTGATGCAGCGAACAACGGTAAGGTCACACTTAACGGTAGGATTTGCACTCCAGTTCTTTCCGCTGAAAGAGAGCCATCCCTTCTCGTTAGCCATATATGCAATCTCTCCCATAGTCATTCCGTGAGCAACCGGAATAGGAAGAGCGCCAACTCCACTCTTGTACTTCATATCCAGAATAGGACCGTCAGTTAGGAATCCTATAGGGTTAGGTCTGTCCAAAACAATGAACGGAATATTACGTCTTGCACACTTTTCCATCATCTTAATCATGGTAATATAGTAGGTATAGAACCTTACTCCAACATCCTGTAAATCAAAGAGCATCACATCAAAGCCGGCCATCAGCTCATCATCCTTAATCTTGGCTCCATAGAGAGAGCGGATAGGAATGTTGGTCTTCTCGTCCACTCCGCTGGCAACATGCTCACCCGCATCTGCAGTTCCGCGGAATCCGTGTTCCGGAGACATAAGGCATACAACATTAACACCCTTCTTCAAAAGAGTATCCAGAACGTGAGTATAAAGTGAAAGATCCACATCATCCATAGCATCCAATCCGTTGCTTATGGAGAGTTCCATAGGCAGACTCTTTCCCTGCTTCAGAATTATTCCAGTCTGGTTGGAAAGGAAGCAAACCCTCTTGCCCTTAAGGAGCGGAAGGTATTCATCCAGAGAGGCTGCACCAGGCTGTATATCATTATGATAAGCCCACATGTAATCTACGTTTCTGAAATCCTTATTGAACTGTTCGTTTCCCTTTTTAGGCGTAGAACACCCGGTAAAAAAAGAGGTTGTCACAGCCAATGCAACAACCAGTGAGAATACTCTATTCATGTTTATTTGTTATTCTAGATACAATCTTTTCTGTAGCCCCCAGATTCTTTTCCACATACTTTCTGCAGTTGCTTGCACGGAATTCTCTGAGTTCCTTATCTTTAACACAGTTGTCCACAACCTGGTAAAGTTCAGACGGAGTGGTAACGCAGGTAGCACCGTTGCAATCTATAAGATCTATAGCCTCTTTAAATTTCTTGTAATTAGGGCCGAACGCCAGAGGCACACCGTAAACCGCAGCCTCCAGAGTGTTGTGAATTCCAACACCGAAGCCTCCGCCAATGTAGGCGAAATCTGCGTATCTGTATAGAGATGAGAGGATTCCTATGCAGTCAATTACCAGAACTCTCTTGCCTTCAAAGAGCGGATGAGGATTTTCACTCACACTCTCCCTCTCTGCATCCTCTTTAATATCAGAGTATTTTACCACTCCGTAAGATGAGTAAACCTCCACAACCTTATCTATCCTCTCCTTGTGAATCTCGTGAGGAGCAACAATCAGTTTCACCTTGGAAAAGTTCTTCATCACCTCTGCAATAAGCTCATCATCAGGCAGCCAGGAACTGCCGGCAACAATGGTGAAGTTCTCCTTTGAAAACTCTGCAATAGCCGGAAACTCCTTGCTCTCTGATGCAATTTTCTCCACACGGTCAAAACGGGTATCTCCGCTTACAACCACATTCTCTTTTATCCCGATGGTTTCCAGCATCCTCTTTGACTCTTCATCCTGAACAAAGATGAATCTGAACTTACGCAGCATTGAACGGAAGAAACCGCCCCACCACTTAAAGAAGGATTGGTACGGACGGAAGATGGCGGAAATAAGGTAGAGTTCACACCCTCTCTTACTGCTCTTGTTTATGTAGTTTTTCCAAAGATCGTACTTTGTAAATATCAGTTTCTTAGGCTTTACGGCGGAAACCACGCGGCGGGCGTTGGTAGGTGTATCTATCGGGAGATAGAAGACCCAGTCTGCCAGAGGATAGTTCTTTCTCAGTTCATAGCCGCTTGGAGAGAAGAAGGTGAGAAGGATTTTGCTCTCCGGGGAGTTGCCCTTAAACCACTCAATAAGAGGGCGTGACTGTTCAAACTCGCCCACGGAAGAGCAGTGGAACCATATTACCTCTGCGGTCTCATCTTTAAAGGCCTCCTCAATCTTTCTTACCAGCCCTACTCTGCCTTTATAGAACAACTTTGTTTTTCTGCTGAACAAAGAGGCAACCCCAACCAGGGGCATCACAAGGTAAATACCAATGTTGTAAAAGAATTTAATCATATCTGTAACAGCTCTCAAAATTAGTGATTTTTCCGTAATTTGAGTAACTTGCACAACCTTAAAAGGCAATCCTATTGAGATGAGACTTGTATTTCAAATAGCCGGAGAGTATTATCAACTGATGCTCAGGGTTTTCAAAAAGCCAGAGAAGTGGAGCATCTTCTGGAGGCAGTTCTGGAGAGAGGGAAACAAGCTGATGTTGGGCTCAATACCTCTCATCTCAATCATCTCAATTTTCATAGGAGCGGTAATTGTAATCCAGACGGCCAGCAACATTGAAAGCCCCTTTATCCCAAAGTTTTACGTTGGAGTAATGGCTCGTGAAAGCCTTGTTTTGGAGTTCTGCTCCACCTCAATAGCCCTCATCCTTGCGGGTAAGATTGGTTCCAACATTGCCTCCGAGATTGGAAGCATGAGAATTACAGAACAGATTGATGCAATGGAGATTATGGGAGTCAATTCTGCAAATTACCTTATACTTCCAAAGGTTTGCGCCTCCACTGTTATGAGCCCGTTCCTTATGGTTTTCAGTTTCCTGCTGGGACTTGTGGGAGGAGGAATCATTGTGGCCCTTACGGGAATAATAACACTTTCACAGTATGATGAAGGACTCCACTTTGCCTTTAACGAGTGGTACATTTACTACAGTATGATTAAGATGAGCGTCTTCTGTTTCATAATAACTTCGCTCTCTTCATATTACGGATACAACGCAAAGGGAGGCTCTCTGGGAGTGGGACGCAGCAGTACCCAGGCCATTGTGGTCAGCTGCACCGTTATTCTTGTATTTGACCTGCTGCTTACTAAACTGTTGCTCTGATGATTGAGGTTAAGGGATTATACAAGTACTTTGACAACGAACCGGTGCTGGAAGATATAAACATTCAGTTCCGGCCTGGTAACTGTTCCCTTATCATAGGAGCCAGCGGAAGCGGCAAAACGGTGCTGCTCAAGAATATAGTAGGCCTCTACGAACCGGACAAGGGAGACATTCTCTACAACGAACATAGTTTTACAAGAATGACTCTGGCAGAGAGAAAGAAGTTCCGCCAGAATATGGGAATGCTCTTCCAGGGGAGTGCCCTCTTTGACTTTGCCACCGTTGAGGAGAATGTGATGTTCCCAATGGATTTCTTTACGGAATGGAGCCAGGAGGAGAAACTGGAGCGTGTAAACTTCTGTCTTAAAAGAGTTAATCTTGAGAACGTAAACAAACTCTACCCTTCTCAGATCTCCGGCGGAATGCAGAAAAGAGTGGGTATAGCCCGAGCCATTGCTCTCAATCCAAAGTACCTCTTCTGTGACGAGCCAAACTCCGGATTGGACCCTACCACCTCTATTGTCATAGACCGCCTGCTGCAGGAAATCACTCAGGAGTACCAGATTACAACCGTTATCAATACTCACGATATGAACTCCGTAATGGAGATTGGAGACCACATTGGCTTCATCTATAAGGGCAGACTTCTCTGGGAGGGAGACAATAAGGAGATAATGCACTCTGAGTGCAAAGAGGTCAATGACTTTG
>CAMHRD010000007.1 GCA_946187365.1 uncultured Bacteroidales bacterium | reverse complement strand
AAGAGGCAGCCAGATCCGGCAGATGGGTCTCAAGTTCTCTCTTTATGCTCTTGAGACTCCAGATAAAAATACCTGAGTTCCAGAGGAATTCACCGCTCTCATAGAGCACCTTTGCCATCTCGGCATCCGGCTTCTCTGTAAAGGTCTTCACCTGGTATGAAGCGTGTCCGTTTATAACTTTGGCCCTGGCCCTATTTGCCTGAATATAACCATACTGGGTCTCCGGACGGGTAGGCTTGATTCCCAGCGTAAAGAGACTGTCTGATGTGCAGGCGTTTGTAAGGACGGTATCTATGGTCTCCAAAAAGAGTTCCTCATTCAGAATAAGGTGGTCTGCAGGAGTTACCACAACGGCCGCATTAGGGTCTTTCTGATAGAGTTTATAGGTTGCGTAAGCAATGCAGGGGGCAGTATTTCTCTTTCTGTCCTCCAAAAGTATGTTCTCCGCCGGAATCTCCGGAACCTGCTCAGTGATAAGTTCTTTATATTGTTTTGCTGAGACAATCAGGATATTTTCCGCAGGAACAATCTTTTTAAACCTGTCTACAGTTGCCTGGAGGAATGAACGCCCGGTTCCAAGAATATCCAAAAACTGCTTTGGACGCGCATTGCGGGATACCGGCCAAAAACGGCTTCCAACCCCTCCGGCCATTATTATACAATATCTATTTGTTCCCATAATTGTTCTGAAAAGTTTTACAAGTTACTAAATAAAAAGTAATCTGCAATAACTTTCACCACTCCGCTCTGAAGGCATCCGGTATAAATCTGAGACGCTCACCGCTTTGGAGAAACTCCACAGAAATTATGTCAAAAAAGAGTTCCAGATCCAACCTGTGAGAGAGCGCATAATAGGAGGCGGCATCTATAAGATGCTTCTGCTTCTCCTCGTCTACGGTAAGTGCAGGATCAATTAAATCAGATGATCTGCTTCTGACCTCAATAATATGAAGAACCGGGGTTGAAAGAAATTTCACCCCCGGAACATACAACTCTTGGCCGGACTTTTCCGGCTCTTCAACTCTTTGGGGCATTGGACCTACGGCAATAATATCTACTTCCAGATGATTGTGGCGGAAGTTCCGTTCAACAATCTTAAAACCTCTCTCCCTCAACCAACTGCAGGCAATAGCCTCAGCCTCCGCTCCCTTAAGGATTGAATTCACCTACTTTTTGCCCTTTCTAAATGTAAATAGGAGAGCGCCCTTTGGAAGGTGGTCTCCAACCTTTGCATTCACCTCTTTGATAACGCCGTCCATTGGAGCGTGAACAACGTTCATCATCTTCATAGCCTCATAAATCATAAGTTTCTCTCCCTTCTTAACCTTTGCTCCCGCCTTTACGAATATCTCGATGACGGAACCGGGGATGTGTGAGAGAACCTTGTAAGGATCAGGGGCCTGCCAGCTCTTGCGCTCCACAAACTTTCTGGTAAGGAAGGTCTTGTACTCCAAACCGCCCTCAGAAAAACGCATCTTCTTCTGAAATGACGGGCCTGGAAGCACAACGGCATCCTGAGCCTCACCAATAGTGTGAAGTTCCTTCAAAACCTCCTCCTCGTTTGGAGTAACGGGAACTGTCTTCTCATTTTCAGACATATCTTTCTCCCTCCATTAAAACGGTGGAATGCCGTGTTTCTTCTTAGGAACGCCGGCGTTCTTCTGTTGTGAAATATCCAGAGACTGGAGTATGAACTGACGGGTGTCTGCAGGGTTGATTACAGAATCTATATAACCCTTAGATGCTGCTACGTAAGGATTTGCAAACTTCTCTTTGTACTCCTCAACTTTCTTCTTACGCATTGCCTCCGGGTTCTCTGCCTCCATAATCTCCTTGCGGAAGATGATGTTTGCTGCACCCTGAGGGCCCATAACTGCAATCTCTGCAGTAGGCCATGCAAATACAAAGTCTGCTCTGAGGTGGCGGGAATTCATTGCAATGTATCCTCCGCCGTAAGCCTTTCTTAAGATGACAGTTACCTTTGGCACGGTTGCCTCTGAATAAGCGTAAAGAAGTTTTGCTCCGTGGCGAATAACTCCGGCATGCTCCTGGTCTACACCAGGGAGGTAGCCAGGCATATCCTCAAGTGTAACTATCGGGATATCAAAGGCATCACAGAAACGGATGAAACGTGCGGCCTTGTCTGAAGAGTCGCAGTCCAGAACTCCGGCAAGATAGAGTGGCTGGTTGGCAATGAATCCTACGGTGCGTCCGCCGATTCTGCCGTATCCAATCACAATGTTCTTTGCCCAAAGTTCCTGAACCTCAAAGAATTCAGACTTATCTACAATGGCTCTGATGACATTTCTTACATCATACGGCTCAGTAGGATCTGCAGGAACTATCTTTACAATATTGTACTTCTTAAGCGGCTCCTCGCTCTTCTTCAGAGTAGGCTTAACCTTGTTGTTTGCAGGAAGATATGAGAGGAGAGTCTTTATCTGCTTAAAGCACTCGTCCTCGCTCTCTGCAAAGAAGTGGGCGTTACCGGTAGTCTCGCAGTGAACTCTTGCTCCTCCGAGTGACTCCATATCTATCTCCTCACCCAGAACGGATTTGATAACCTCCGGGCCGGTGATAAACATTTTGGATATCTTGTCTACCACAAAAACGTAGTCTGTAAGGGCCGGTGAATAGACTGCGCCGCCGGCACATGGACCCAAAATGACTGAAATCTGTGGAATTACACCGCTGTTGAGGGTGTTGCGGAAGAAGATTTCACCGTAACCTGCAAGAGAGTTCACACCCTCCTGAATTCTGGCTCCTCCGGAGTCATTGATACCAATCAAAGGAATACGCATTCTGAGAGCATAGTCCATAATCTTGGTAATCTTGCGGGCATGCATACTTCCCAGCGAGCCTCCCGCTACGGTAAAGTCCTGTGCGTATACGGCCACAGGATTGCCGTTAATCTTACCGGTTCCAATAACTACACCGTCTCCGGCAAGGTCTTTTTTCTCCATTCCGAACTCACGGGCGTCATGCTGGATAAAGAGGTCATACTCATAGAATGTCCCCTCGTCCAGAAGTTTGCGGATACGCTCTCTTGCCGGGAGTTTTCCCATTGCAATCTGCTTTGCTATGGCCTTATCTCCACCGCCCTGCTGAGCGTGTTCCGTCCTCTCTTGGAGTTCGGTAATCTTTTTAGTGAGTAAACTCATATAAAATAGGTTTTGGTCTTGCGGGCAAAGATACAAAAAAACATATTTATGCCCATTTAGAGAATTCACCATTAAATCCTATATTTGTGGATTGTGATTGAAAGAATAATAATTAATAATTGAATTTTATGTCATATACTTTTGCGCAAAGACACATCGGACCAAGAGAGCAGGATATTAAGGCAATGCTTGAGGTGCTTGGTGTTAACTCAATGGAAGAGCTTGTAAAACAGACCGTTCCGGAGAACATCCTTCTGAAGGAAGATCTTAAGATGGATGCCCCAATGGGAGAGAACGAGTACCTGGCTCACCTTAAGGAGATGGTCTCCAAGAACAAGAATTTCCGTTCAATGATAGGATGCGGTTACTACGGAACCGGCGTTCTTCCGGTAATCATCCGCAACATCTTTGAGAACCCTTGCTGGTACACCTCTTACACTCCGTATCAGGCAGAGATTTCTCAGGGAAGATTGGAGGCGCTGCTCATTTTCCAGACCGTAATCAGTTCACTCACCGGCTTTGCCCTCTCCAACTGCTCAATGTTGGATGATGCACAGGCTGCCGCAGAGGCAATGAGAGTGATGTTCAACCTCAGAAGCAGAGATGCGGTTAAGGCAGGCAAGAATGTGCTCTTTGTAGATGACCAGCTCTTCTCACAGGTTAAAAGCGTTCTTAAGACTCGCGCAGAAGGTCTTGGCATTAAGATAGTTATAGGAGAGTGGGATAAGTTTGAGGGAGACCAAATGTGCTTTGGCGCCATGATTCAGTACCCTGCAGCAGACGGAGAGGTAAGAGATTACTCCGCTTTCTGTGCAAAGATGCACGAAGCAGGCTGCATGGTAACCGCTTACTGTGACATCCTTGCTCTTGCAGTGCTGAAGGAACCTGCAGCATGGGGCGCAGATATTGCCGTAGGAAGCACTCAGAGACTTGGCCTCCCGATGGGTTATGGCGGACCGACTGCCGGCTACCTTGCAACCAGAGAGGAGTACAAGAGAAGCGTGCCGGGCCGTATCATCGGCGTTACCGTAGACCGTTTGGGAAACAAGGCGGTAAGATTGGCTCTTCAGACAAGAGAGCAGCACATTAAGAGAGAGAAGGCAACTTCCAACGTCTGCACCGCCACTGCACTTATGGCCACAATGAGCGGAATGTATGCAGTTTACCACGGACCGGAGGGGCTGAAATCCATCGCGGAGAACGGAGAAAAATTTGCTCACAAAGTAGCAGGAAAACTCAAAGAGGTTGGATATGTTCTTTCAAATGAAGAGTTCTTTGACACCATAGAGATTAAGGGTAGAAGAGACCTGACAGGCGTTATGCAAAAGCTTGATGTTGATGCAATTAAAGCAAAGGCGCTTGATGCCGGTTTCAACTTCTACTACACAAAGTGCGGCAAGATAAGAATGAGTTTTGACGAACTCAGTTGCAAGGCAGAGGCTCATAAGATTCTGGGAATCTTTGGAGTAGAGGTTAACTGCCAGTGCGGTTGCGGATGCGGCCACGGCGGCGGTCACTGCCCTGTGGAGAGAACATTTATGAAGAGAGAGACTCCTATTCTTACCCAGAAGGTCTTCAACTCCTACCACAGCGAGAGCGCTATGATGCGCTTTATTAAGATGTTGGAGAGGAAGGACATCTCTCTGGCTCACTCTATGATTCCGCTGGGAAGCTGCACAATGAAACTCAACGCTGCCGTTGAGATGATGCCTCTTTCCTGGAGCGAACTTACCAACGTTCACCCTCTGGCTCCTAAAAATCAGGTAGATGGTTACATGCAGCTGATTCATGAACTGATGCAGGATCTGGAGACTATTACCGGTTTTGCAGCCTGCTCACTTCAGCCTAACTCAGGTGCTGCCGGAGAGTATGCAGGACTTACAACTATCCGCCGCTTCTTTGAAGCTAAGGGTCAGACAGATAGAAAGGTGATGATTATCCCTACTTCCGCTCACGGAACCAACCCTGCATCTGCTGCAATGGCAGGCTTTGAGATTGTTCTGGTAGGCTGTGACGAGAAGGGAAACATCAACGTTGAGGAGTTGGTTCAGAAGGCGGAGCAGGCAGGAGAACGCCTTGCAGGTCTGATGATTACATACCCGTCTACTCACGGAGTATTTGAGGTTAAGATTAAAGAAATCATTGATGCAATTCATAAGTTTGGCGGAAAGGTTTATATGGACGGCGCAAATATGAACGCACAGATTGGTCTTACAAATCCGGGAACAATAGGTGCGGATATCTGCCACCTCAACCTCCACAAATCATTTGCAATGCCTCACGGCGGCGGCGGTCCTGGAGTTGGGCCTATCTGCTCAACCGCAGAGTTGGCTCCATATCTGCCTGGCCATCCTGAAGAGGACGGTATGGGAACAACAGATGCAGTATCTGCTGCAGCCTTTGGAAATCCGCTCCTTCTCCCAATCACTCACGCTTACATAAAATTGCTGGGTGCAGAGGGGCTTAAGGAGTCAAGCCAGGTTGCAATACTCAACGCCAACTATATTGCAGAGTCTCTAAAGAACGAGTACCCAACCGTTTACTCAGGTGCAACAGGAAGAGTTGCCCACGAGTGTCTATTGGATTGCAGAGATTTCAAAGAGAAATTCGGCGTAGGTTCTACAGATATTGCAAAGAGATTGATGGACTTCGGATTCCATGCACCAACCCTCTCATTCCCTGTACATGAGACACTTATGGTTGAGCCTACGGAGAGTGAACCAAAGGAGGAGATGGACCGCTTTATTGATGCAATGAAGACAATTAAGGCGGAGTGCCAGAAGATTGTAAGCGGAGAGTTTGATCCAAAGGACAATCCTGTATGCTGTGCACCGCACCCTGCAGAGGAGTGCTGCTCAGACAGTTGGAGCCATCCATACTCAAGAGAGCTTGCAGCCTATCCTCTTAAGTGGATAAGAGAGAACAAGTTCTGGCCTGCCGTATCTCGCGTAGATGACGGTTACGGAGACCGCAACCTTGTTTGCAACTGTGAATAAGATGATTACAGAGAAGTCAAAACTTGCGGACGTTATTGCGTCCAACCCGCTGCTTGTCTCCGTTTTGGAGAGAATGAACGTAAAGCTTGGCTTTCACGAGGCCACGGTGGAGCAGATTTGCCACAGATACAAACTCTCCGCGCACCTCTTCACCAATATTTGCAACATTTTCTCCTCCAGCGAGTTTGAGCCTCAGGTAGATTTACTTACAGCTAAAGATCTGGAACACCTTGTAAACTACCTGAAGGTTTCTCACAAGTACTACTCAAAGAAAATCTTTAAGAGCCTGCACCTTAAGATTCATAAACTATTGGAGGGGAAAGACCCTAACAATCAGAAGATTCTGAACAAGTTCTATGATGATTATCAGGCGGAACTTATGCACCACTTTAACTTTGAAGAGGAGATTGTTTTTCCATATCTCCTCTCTCTGATTAAAGGAAAGAGTGACGGCAGCACCGCCTTTAAGGTTATGCAATTTACTGAAAACCATTCCGGTATAGAGGATTTGACATACTCAAAGATATCATCTCAATTGAGAGTGATCTTACAAAACACACCATCATTGAGAGCAAAATTCTTGTTCCAATTATGATAAGGTTGGAGAAACAGAACAACAGAGTGTGATGAATGAGTTTGAGCGGACAACGGAGAATGAAACCCTCTCTGAGAGAGAGAAGGAGGTTCTTGTGGAAGTGGCCAAAGGGCTAACCAACAAGGAGATAGCAGACCGCCTCAATATCTCCATCCACACCGTCATCACACACCGTAAGAACATCTCACACAAGACAGGCATCAACTCCATTGCAGGATTGACGGTCTATGTAATCATTAACAAACTGGCAGATATTAAAGACCTTCTTTAGTAGTCATCTCCGCGCTGCTCTGCACGACGGCGGTCTTTATCCTTTATAGATTCACGCTTGTCATACTCCTTCTTTCCCTTGGCAAGGGCAATGTTGAGTTTGGCATAGCCGTTTTCAGATATAAAGAGGCGGGTTGGAACTATGGTGAGACCCTTCTCCTTTACGGCACGCTCCAGCTTATTGAGCTCCTTGCGGTTGAGAAGAAGTTTGCGGTCTCTCTTTGGGTCTTTGCGGTTGAAGGAGGCCCAGAAGTACTCTGCCACATGCATATTTCTTACGTAGAGTTCTCCACGGTTGAAATAGCAATAGGTATCTGCAAGAGAGGCCTTACCCGCACGGATAGACTTTATCTCCGTTCCGGCAAGCACCACCCCTGCCGTGTAGTTCTCCAGAAACTCATAGTCAAACCCTGCACGGCGGTTACGGATATCTATTTTAGCGGTACTCTTTTTCATACGCCTGCAAAAATATAGATTATTTCATTAAGTTTGTTCTTAGATTCATTTGCGCATGAAAACTCTCTTTAACATAGATTGGTGCAGAGGTGATATGCTTGTAATTATGGGGCCCACCGCAAGCGGAAAGACCGCCTTTGCAGTCTCTGTGGCAAGAGAGGTAAACCGCTGTTGCAAAGAGGGTTTGCTACCATACAAAGGTTGTGAGATTATCTCTGCAGACTCACGCCAGGTATATCGCAACATGACTATAGGCACCGGAAAGGATTTTACAGAGTATGCAGAAGTACCTTACCATCTGATAGATATAGCGGAGGCGGGAGAGAAGTATGACCTATTCCGTTATAAAAAAGATTTCCAGGAAGTTTATAAAAATCTGAGGGGGAGGAATGTATTCCCTATCCTTTGCGGAGGGAGCGGACTCTACATTGAGGCGGTCTGCAAAGATTACGCTCTTAGGGAGGTGGCTCCGGATACGGAGTTGAGGCAAAAGTTGGAGCAAAAGAGTATGGAGGAGTTGATTGATATGCTCACCGTCCTCAAAAAGGAACACGGAAGCGAACCCCACAACAATACGGACTTTGATACAAAGAAGAGGGTTATCCGTGCCATTGAGATTGAACTCTCCCAGGGGGCGGACAATGGGGGGCGGACAATGGAAGATGCAGAGTATGAGAAGATTGCTCCAAAGAGGATAAAATACCTGGCCCTGGCTCCGGACAGGGAAATACGTAACAAAAGAATAGATGCAAGGCTGGAGGCAAGGCTCTGTGAAGGGATGGTTGAGGAGGTAAGGGCCCTGCTGGAGAGAGGTATTAAGGCAGAGGATTTGATCTACTACGGGCTGGAGTACAAGTTCATCACCCAGTACCTGACCGGGGAGATAAGTTATGACTACATGAAGGAACATCTGGCCATTGCCATACACCAGTTTGCCAAGAGGCAGATGACCTGGCTGCGAGGTATGGAGAGGCGGGGCATTGAGATTGAGTGGCTGCCCTCCGCAGTCAATAATGATGAAAGAAAGTAAAATAATAAATATGAAAAGGATGTCATTCTTTAAAATTGGACTGCTGGCAGTGGCTGCGTTGGTAAGTGTAACTGTTTGGGGACAAAAGGTTTCCGAGCTTAAATTTTACAATGTACAGGAACTTATAGAGAGCGGAGATGCGGTAATGATTGGCCAGGGAGAGAAACCGAGTGCAGACAGCTGCTACTACTACAGAATACCTAACAGACTTAAGGGCGTTGTAAGAAAGGAGCTCTGGGAGCTGGGATGTGACGGAGCGGGAATTGCCGTCAGATTCTCCACGGATGCTACCTGTATTGGAGCCCGCTGGACCCTTACATATAACTTTGGAATGAGCCACATGGCATATACAGGCATTAAGGGAATGGATCTCTATGTACTCAACAACCCTAAGAAGAAGGAGTGGAAGTTTGCCGGAACAGCCTTCCCTAACGGCAAGAACTCTGCAAATGTCTTTGTGAGAAAGATGTATGGCGGAAAGAAGGAGTATATGATCTATCTGCCTCTCTATGATGGAGTTGAGAAGATGGAGATTGGAATAGATTCCGCTGCAACCATATTTCCTCCGCAGGGAGAACTGCTTCCTGGAAACAACGGACTGCCAATCCTCTTCTACGGAACATCCATAACACAAGGCGGTTGCGTCTCCCGTCCGGGCATGGCATACCCTGCAATAATTGAGAGAAAACTGGGAAAGGAGACCATCAATCTGGGCTTCTCCGGAAACGGCAGAATGGACGGCAATATGGCAGACTGGATTAAGACTATTCCGGCAAGCGCATACGTGCTGGACTGCCTTCCAAACTGTACCTACAACACCACCAGAGACTCTTCAGACTACTTTATTGGAACTATTGCAGCGGCCAATCCAAACGTTCCCGTATACCTTGTAAACAACTTTGAATATCCTCAGCAGTTTATCCTTCCGGGTAACAATGATGATATGGTTAAAGAGAACAAACTTATTAAAGATATCTATAAACGTCTGAAAACCAAGGGAGCAGAATACACAGATCCTGTAACCGGAGAGCGTGTGAAGACGGGACCGCTTAAGAATCTGCACTTTATAGACGTATCAAAGAAGAAGGGTATTAACAATGAAGATACCGTAGACGGCAACCACATGACGGACCTTGGCACCACAAACTTCTCAAATAGACTTTTGAAACACCTTAAATAGCCCGTTAAAACCTCTCAAAAAACTCTACAAACACTCTACAAAACCTCTATAAATCCGCTTTGGGTGGCGTATATTCACATATTTAAACTCTACATGTAGTTTAAGGTACACTCTATTATTGTATATTTGTGTGCAATTATTAATGTAGAGTTACGCCATGGGGTTAAATGAAATTTTTTCCAGGAAATCAGATAGGCTTGAAAAGTCTGTAGGCGGCTTGCTGGAGACCGTAGACGCTGCTTTAATGGTATTTAAAGAGGGTGTAAAGAACTACCTGTATGGAGATCAGGAGAGTTTTACGGAGAATTTAGGCAAGATGGCAACTCTGGAGAGCGATGCCGCAACAAAGACCAGAGAGATAGAGAACATGCTCTATTCCAGAGGCTACCTTATCCGTTCCAGAGGAGACATAATGCGTCTGCTTGAGAGACTGGACCATATCTTTGTGATTATCAGCACAGACCTTATCCAGTTTGAGATTGAATCTCCTAGAATTCCTAACGAACTTAAGCGTGAGTTTGTGAAACTCAGCGAGTTGGCAGCAATGGCAGCAGAGAACACCATTCCTGCAACCAAGGCCTACTTCACCTCCCCAAAGAGCGTATCTGAAACCATTGCTCAGGTCTATTTCTATGAGAAAGAGGCCGTTAGGCTGAGTCAGTCTATTAAGCGAACGGTATTCCACAATATGGACAACCTCAAACTCAGTGAGAAGTTCCACCTGCGTTACTTTGCACTCCACATTGAAGATTTGGCAAAAGCTGCTGTTAAGGTGGCTGAGCAACTCTCTGTAATGACCATAAAAAGAGCTCTTTAATGGACATCACCCTCTTATATATAATCATCTCTTTACTGCTTGCCGCCTCAGCCCTAATGCTGATGGACTATCCTTATATAGGAGGCAGCGTGCTGGCTTCAGGAGCCGGAGAGAGGATACTTATAAGAGTAGTTGCACCGTTTTTACTCATTGCAGCAATCGTTTTCCCTTGTTTCTATCCCGATTATTTTGCCCAGATGACGGAGGGGCTTCTCTCCCCTAAATCTGTTGCCAATATACTCCCTGTGGGAATGGCTACCGCCCTAACCGCAGCAATTATGTGGAAACTGAGCCGCTTTGTTGCGGTTCCGTTTGCCTTTATTGCAGCCATTGCGGGATTGGGACTGGCAAACGGAGATACAATAACATTTAAGGAATCTATGCCGTATATCCTCTCCTGGATTGCGGCTCCTTTATTCTGTGCCTTTATCTCCGCCACATTCTATCTGCTCTTTGCACTTATGCAGAGAGGCGGAAAACATCACTTTGCAAAGACGGAGGCCAGAATGCTCTCTCTTGCAACAATAGTTGCACTGCTTCTGATTCCAATGGCAGGTCTTAACAACTCAATGATATTCACCTATTTACCATCTGAATACGGCAACCTTACTCCATATATTGCAGGCGGTGCCGTTATAGTTCTTATGCCGCTGGTTGCACGCAGCATCAACAGAGACAAGTGGGATATTGCAGATTATGAGTTGGATACAAATCCTCAATCCATTCTCTCACTGATGATGGGCCTTCTGGTTTGCTTCGCTCTCTTCACCTCACCGCTTCCGCAGTACGTTGGACTGAGAGCAACTCCGCTTCCTGCGGGAACTCTCTTCATTGCAGCGCTTGCAGGCATATCCATATTCAGCAAGAGAACGCTTACAGAGGGGCCTGAGATAATTAAGGGCATTATAACTACCTATCTCTCACCTATTTTGGCGCTTCTGCTCTCCTTCTGCCTCGGAAAGATTTTAGACAGAGAGATACTTGGAACGGTAATAGTTTTAGGAATATTCCTCACCGTTGGCGGAGTGATGTTCTTTGTTCGCCGTCAGAATAAAAACAATCTCAACAAACAGATATTGCGTTCTCAGCAGCAGCGCTACTATTCAACACAGAAATCTCTCTCCGCACTGGAAGTAAGAGCGGAGATGACGGAGAAAGATCTTCTCAATAAGCTGGAAAACAAGCGCAAAGAGTTGGTAGACTTTGCAATGGGAATAAGCGAGCAGAAGAACTATATGGAGAGCGTATTTGACCAGTTGAAGATGGTGCGCTCAACAAAGGACGGAGCGGAGAAGGATGCAAGGACAGAGGAGTTGCTTAAGTCTCTTCACGATAGAATGTACTTCACCAGAGAGATGAATGACTTCTACTCACGCAGCGAGGAACTTCACAAAGACTTTAATATGAGGCTAATGGAGGCCTTCCCTCATCTGACGGAAAATGAGAGAAAACTTGCAACCCTTCTAAGACAAGGATTTTCAAGCAAATACATTGCCTCACTTATGAGCATTACACCAAAGAGCGTAGAAATAAACCGCTACAGACTTAGATCCAAGTTGGGGCTGAGACGCAGCGATAACCTGATAACATTCATTAAATCAATTTAATACACTTAACCAAACAATTAATTACTATGCGAAAAACATTATTGCTGGCAATTACTTTACTGCTCACAGCCGGAGCGGTATTTGCCCAGGAAAACGTAAAACGCAACCAGTACGGAGTCGCAGTAAATTCAGATGTTCTGGATGTTGAGGCTCAGGACGGTATTACAGTGTTTGAGTCACAGAAGAGTGGCTACAAATTCTGGTTTGACGGACGTGCACAAGTTGACGGAGCCGTATTCTTTGGAAAGAACAGCAAAGATTACGACCAGATTGGCAACGGAGTAAGCATCCGCCGTGCTCGTTTCGCCGTTAAGGCACAGGTAACCAACAAGTGGTACGGAGAGTTTGATATGGATCTTGCAAACGGTCTTGTTGAACTTAAAGACGCTATTGTACGTTACACAGGTGTTAAGAATCTGGAACTCCAGGCCGGTAACTTTAAGGAGAACTTCTCTATGCAGCGTAACACATCATCTCGTTACCTGATGTTCATGGAGAGACCTATGGTTACTTCTGCTTTGGCTCCTTCACGTCACCTCGGAATCAACGCAAAATATGCAAACAAATGGTTCTGGGGCTCCATTGGCGCTTTCTCTCAGGAAGTTGCAGGCAGCGAGGAGTGGACAAACGTTGCAGATAACAACAAGGATTACGGCCGTGATGCAGGTTACTCCATCACTTCCAAGATTGTTTTCCGTCCTCTCTATAAGTTGCAGGACGCAAGCTTGCACATTGGCTTTGCAGCATCTTACCGCAGAGCTCTTACAAGCGTAGAGCCAAGTGCTTGGGGAATGTACCGCGCAAGCGCACGTAACTCCACAAGCATTAACCGTAAGAAATATCTTGATACTGACAACCTTCCTGGTTTTGACCACAACTGGCTCTGGACAGTTGAGTTGGCTGGTCACTGGCAGGGACTCCGTTATGAGATGGCTTGGATTGGTGATAATGTTCACTTTAAGAAGACAGCTGCAGACCATGCAGTTAAGAACTTTGGCGGTGGATACATTCAGGCAAGCTACCTTCTCTGCGGCGGTTCACAGCGTTATGATGCTAACGGTGGCAAGTACACTAAGGTAAGATACGGCCGCAAATGGGGAGACCTTGAGATTGCAGGTCGTTACGAGTATTGTGACCTCAACAGCAAGACCATCTACGGAGGTTCTGCAGAGGCTTACACAATCGGACTCAACTGGTGGATCTACAACAACGTTAAGTTCATGATCAACTACCAGCATAACAACAATGACAGATATGCAAACGGAAAGG
>CAMHRD010000006.1 GCA_946187365.1 uncultured Bacteroidales bacterium | reverse complement strand
GACCTCAAGGGAATGAGTCTGGTCTATCTTGTAAGTGCCGTCCTGCTTCTTGCAGCCGGAATAATTCTGCTTGTAAAGACCTCCTTCTTTGTTAGGTTCGTAGGCATAATCTTTGGAATCATTCTCTTCCTGTACGGCTTGGTTCAGGTCATACATACAATCAACTACTCCAAAGGATTGCGCGGCAGAATCTGGCTTTACCTGGTTCCTGTTGTTATCTGTGCTTTAGGTATTGCCATCTGCTTCTACCCGGAAGAGAATGCCAAACTTCTCTGCATAATCTTTGGTATTTCTCTTATGTTCCTCGGTATTACAGAGATGGTTCTTGTCTTCAAGGCCAAGGAACTTGCCAAACGCCTTAAGACCGCCTCTGAAAGAGACGCCCAGGACTTGCGTAACTCTCAGCCTAACGGCACAATTATAGACGTTGAGGCAGAGGAGATAAAAGACTCCGAATAAAGAGTACCGCATCTTCCATGAAGAGAATTTCTCTTTTCTTAATTTTGTTTGCTGCTCTTACGGGCTGCAGCCCAAGAGTTTACTCAGACTTTTGCTTTGTTCAGATGAGTGACCCGCAGATAGGGTTCAGGGACAAATCTCCTGGGTTTGTTCATACGGACTCTTTGTTTGATCTGGCAGTTAAGGAGGTGAACCTTCTTAAGCCGGCCTGTGTAATCATTACCGGGGATCTCATTAATGACCAGAGAGATATGCTTCAGGATTCCATATACAGAGCAAACAGGGCAAAGATAGAGGCTCCCGTATATGAAGTTCCGGGCAACCACGATATCCGCCCATGGACCGTGAATAACTATAACAACTATCTTAACCTCAGAGGGTATAAAAGGTTCTCATTCCGTCTGAACGGGTGCGCCTTCATAGGAATTGACTCCAACTGTATACTTGACGGCTGTGATGAAGAGAGAGGAAAGGGTGAGAAAACCACACTCTCGGAAGAGGATAAAGCTGCTACAAAAATTGAGGAGGAAGAGCAACTCAAATGGTTTAAGAGAGAACTAAAGAGGGCTCGCAAATGCCGGTACATTTTTGTGTTCCTGCACTGCCCTGTTATTCTGGAAGATATGGATGAGGATAATAACTACTTCAACTTCCCAAAGGGTAAGAGAGCGGAGTATGTTGCTCTATTCAAAGAGTATGGAGTGGCTGCAGTTTTTGCCGGCCACACTCACATGGAGTATGATACTCAGGCAGATGGAACCCGCTTTGTTACAGCAGGTCCGGTGGGCAGCCCGCTTGGAAGGGGCTACTCCGGATATGAAGTGATAAACGTTACAAAGAACGGTTTTTCAACTGTGTATAAAGGAACCGTTCTGCCCAAGAACAACTAGTCATCTGTTGGATCATCCGGCAGTTTGCCGGTGCCGTCGCAATCCGGGCATTTCCACTCCAAGTATCCTTTACTGTTGCATGTCATGCAGCGAACGTGGCCGGTTCCCTCACATATTGAGCAGACTATGCGGCCTGTGCCTTTGCAGTTGTCACAGTCAAACCATCCGCCGCCTCCGCACTTTTTGCAGTTAGGATTTCTGCCGTGGCAATGAGGGCAGAGGTATTTGCCGCCGCCTCCGCAGAATGTGCATCTCAGCGATTTGGTTCCGTTGCAGGTCATGCACTCTCTGTATCCTACTCCATGGCAGGAGTGACACTCGTTGCGTAACGTTCCTGTTCCTTCACATCTTTGGCAAACCTTATCCATACTAAGCAGCACCGTCATTCCTAAAAATGCTGCAATACAGATAGTTATACTTCTAATAAACTTTTTCATAACAATATGTTTATTTGTTAAAGTTCACTTTTACGCTTCTTATAAACTTCTCCTCTTTCCACTCGCCCTCCTTGTCTATGCTTCCATCCTCCTTATACATTATTCCCATACCATCTATCCATCCCTCTTTGAAGTAACCTCTGAATTTGACCCTTCCGTTCTCATAGTACCATGTTGCAAAACCATCTAGAACAGAGTCTTTCTCTCCGTTTTTATTTGTAATTATTACGAATGTGCCCTCATACTCTTTGCTTCCATTCTCATAATAAGTTGTACCCACTCCGAAACACAAATTATTTTTCCATCCTCCTTCACACTCTTTGTTGCCGTTGGGGTAATAGACTGTTCCAACTCCATCTAAATTACCGTTTTTGAACTCTCCCTCACACTCTTTACCTCCGTTCTCATAAAAAAGAATTCCGAATCCGTCAAATTCATTCTTCTTCCAGGAACCCTTGTACTCTATGCTGCCGCTGGGGTAATAGCTTGTTCCAACTCCATCTAAATTACCGTTTTTGAACTCTCCTTCATACTCTTTGACCTCTTTTGGGCCGCTGTTTGAGTAGTAATAAACTCCATAGCCGTTAAATTGTCCTCCCTTTATGAAACCTTCATATTTCTTGTGCCCGTTTTCATAGTAAACAGTACCCTTACCCTCTGGAACTCCGTCCTTCCATCCTCCCTCGTAAAACTTGTTGCCGTTTGCATAGTAGCAAATACCATTTCCGTTAGGAATACTGTCTACAGCCTCTCCAACATATTTGAAACCGTCTTGTGTAATGGTAATTTTGTTTTGTGCAATACAAATCCCAGATACCAACCCCATTACCGCCATCAGCACAACCACCGTAATCTTTTGAATCAATGTTTTCATACTTGTAAGAATCTATATAAATTCCAAAGATAACTATTTTTCCCGATGTACGGTTGGGCTTGCCTGTTTTAAATAGCAAGGACATCAGTAGATTAACAGGCCTATCAGGCCGCCGGCAAGAATAACCCAGATTGGATTGGCTTTTAGCCATTTGCAGGCAACAAAGGCAGCAGCCAAAAGCACCCAGGAAGTCCAATGGAAGAAGTTGGTTGGGGTAATCAGAATTCCCGCAGCCGCTGCAATCATTCCTATCACAATAGGTCTTATGTTCTTCATAAGGGAAGCAAACAGATCACTCTTTCTCACCTTTGCATAGAGGCGGCAGATAATCAGCACTATAACAAAGGACGGAATCATAACCGCCAAAGTTGCTAAGAATGAACCTCCTACACAGGCCAGATGGGAGTATCCCATATTGTGAGTAACGGTGTAACCAACGTATGTTGCACTGTTTATTCCAATAGGCCCCGGAGTTGCCTGAGAGATTGCAACAATATCTGTAAACTGTTCTGCAGTAATCCAGGCATGCTTTATAACCACCTCATTCTGAACCAATGAGAGCATTGCATAACCTCCTCCGAATGTGAAGAGACCAATCACCAAAAACGTCCAGAACAACTCCAGGAATATCATCTTTCAGCCCTCCCTTTTGGTTTTCTGTAAAAGTAACGCATGGCAAAAAAGCATACCGCCATCACCAGTATGATATACACCGGAGAGATCTTTAAAAAGAGTATGGCCACCAACGTTGCAACTGCCAGTAACGCCCTGAATATGTTCAGTTTAGACTTGATAATCATATCCACAACCGGTACCGCAATGAGTGCCACAACCACCGGTCTAACTCCCTTAAAGAACTTCTCTACGTAGATATTGTCTCTGAACTGCCTAAAGAAAATTGCTATTGCCAGTATAATTAGGAATGAAGGCAGGCAGCTCCCGATAGTTGCCGCCACACTACCCCTTCTACCTCTAAGCCTGTATCCTGCAAATATTGAGATGTTTACAATAAGAAGACCCGGCGCACTCTGAGCAATAGCCAGTATATCCATAAACTCCTCATCTTCCAACCAGTGACGCTTCTTAACAACCTCCCTGTCTATCAGAGGAATCATAGCGTAGCCGCCACCCAGCGTGAACATGCCAATCTTTGCAAAAACACCGGCAATTTCCCACAGAGAGGTCTTATCACTTTTCTGTTCAAGAGCTACTTTTTCCTCCATAATCAGCAATTTGCAGAGGTCAAAAATAGCAAATTCAGCGCACTCCAGAGGGGTTTTTGAAAAAAATTTTGCAGATATTGGAAAAAGGTCTATATTTGCAACCCCATTGAGACAGATGTGGGTTGTTAGAGTTCTAACAGAGATATAGTCTCGTAGCTCAGTTTGGTTAGAGCACCACACTGATAATGTGGGGGTCCGCGGTTCAAATCCGCGCGGGACTACAAGACTGGGGGACTAGCTCAGTTGGCTAGAGCACCTGCTTTGCAAGCAGGGGGTCAAGGGTTCGACTCCCTTGTTCTCCACAAAAAAAGAGAAGACCAAAATGTCTTCTCTTTTTTTGTGCCCAATCCAGAATTTTATTCAGTTTTTGATGGTATACTGAATAAAAAATGCTATTTTTGTGCAGTATAATAAAAAATAGTGATGAAAAATTTGATCTTAAAGCAGAGGGCAGAAAGGGATGGCCTTGCCTCAAAACCATACTATTCAAGACAAAATATCCAGGATGTATCTTCCTATTTGGAGTCAAAAGTCATTAAATTGATAACCGGTCCAAGAAGGGCTGGCAAGTCAGTCTATGCAATGCAAATCTTATCCGGAAAGAACTATGCCTATTTGAATTTTGATGACAATCAACTGTTGGCGGGATTCAATGAGGATTCAGTAATGCAAGCTCTTTCAGAGGTATATCCTGGTTATGAATACTTACTCTTGGATGAAGTACAGAATCTAACTTCTTGGGATGTCTGGGTGTCTAAACTGTACCGGCGAGGAGTGAATCTGGTAATTACCGGATCCAATGCCAATTTGCTCTCCAGTGAGATGGCAACACTCCTTACAGGGCGGTATGTTGAAATTCTTATTCTTCCATTCTCTATGAATGAGACATTGAAATATAAGGGAGTATCCCTTAAACCTAATCTCCCCAACCAGAAGGCTACGCTTTCTGTGGAGATGGAAGATTATTTAGTCAAAGGCGGTTACCCGGAGATTTTGAACAATCGTGATATAGAACAAAGTTACCTATCCGTACTATTTGATTCAATTATCCTAAAAGATGTTGCTAAACGTCATAAAATCCGTAAGACAACTGAACTATATGATTTGGCGGACTATCTTATAAGCAATTACTCAAATCAATTGAGTTACAACGAGATTGCCGAAGGATTATCTATAGGTAGCGTAAATACGGTAAAGAAGTTTTGCGATTTTCTAGCGGAACCATATCTCTTTTATTTTCTTCCTCGGTTCAATTATAAGTTGAAGGAAATGAAGAAGGCTTCTAGAAAGGTTTATATTGTTGACAATGGATTCATATATACCCGATCCTTTGAGCTTTCTGGTAATAGTGGAAGGCAGTTGGAAAATATGGTATTTATTGAGTTGCTAAGAAGAGGATATGATTTGAAGAAATCTCTTTTCTACTATCATACATCCAATAACAAAGAAATTGATTTTGTGACAAGAAAAGGAAGAACAGTAACTTCCTTGATACAAGTCTGCTATGACATTTCTAAACCAAAGACACGCACAAGAGAACTAGAGGCATTAGTAAATGCTTCAGAGGAATTGAATTGTGGAAACCTTCTGCTTATCACATGGAATAATGATGATACTATAGAATACAAAGGCAAGAAAATCAAAATTGTTTCTGCAAAGGAATGGTTTAATCAGTAGGAGAGGGCAAGGGTTCAACTCCCTTGCCCTTTTTTAATTTATTTCTATGCAATCCTAGTAGTTATAGGTTAGTTGGACAAAGACGCAGTTCTTGTCTGTGAAACCTTTAGGGATCTGCTTGTAGGTGTAGTTGAGTTTGAGATCAAGGTTCTTGAGTGGTTTCCAGAGAAGACCGGTGGTGTAGTTGGTCTCATAGATGCCTTTATATGAGGTATCTTCATCTACGTAGTCTACTCTGCCCACAATCATAAGGCCCTTTGCAACTCCAACGCCTGCAGCAAAGTATGCGCCCAGGGATTTCATACCGCCGGTTTTGCCGCCTATGAGTTCTGCTCTTGCAAAGCCCTTGTCCTTATCTGCCTTGTAGGAGAAACCGCCGCCATAACGGTACATCTTTACATACTTGTTATCTGTCTGCGGAGTGTATGAGCGGGTTGCTTCATCGTAGATTGGGTAGGCACCCTCTCCTCTTTGGAAGTAGGTGAAGAGTGAGAAAGGTTTGATAGGGGTGATGATTAGTCTTCCAACAATGTCCTTGCTCTTGTTGTCATCTGTGGTGTTGAGTTTGTAACCGTTGAAGATGGCAAGGTCATAGTTGATTACGCTGAAGCCGTCTTTGTGGATGGCGCTACCGAGGAAGTCTATACCCAAATCTCTGCCAGATGTTGAGAAACCTGCTATGTCTTTGTCACTCATTCTTGCAAATCTTTCAACGGCAAGGGCGTAGTTCACAAACTCCAAGGTTACAGGGGTTCTCATCTGGTTCTCGTATGTGAGCGGGCTCTTGTACTGACCAAGTTTAACTCCAAACTCCTTAACAGGCATATAGCAGGCATAGAGGTCCAGAATCTTAGGAGAGCCTGCAAAGTTTACCTGGAACTTATAGTCTAACTTTCCGTAATCTCCTTTGTACAAGTTACCTGAGAGGGTAAACATTGCTCTTGTGATTTTGAAGGTGGAGGTGTTGTCATCCGCCCAGTTGTAGCCCAGTTGAACATAGCCGCTCGGGTGGGCATATCTGTTTATCTTGTCCCAGTCTACGCTGTTCTTCTTGGTGTTTTTCTCCAGCTGCTCTATCCTCTGCTCCAAAAGGGCAATCTTGTTGGAGGTGGTATCTATCTGTGCAAAAGTGACTTCTGAGATAAGAAGAGAAACTATCGCGATAGAAAAAAGTTTAATTCTCATAATAGGTTATGTTAGGTTTCTGTTTTTACGTTTGGGCGGCAAAGGTATGAATAATTAGGTTTTTTCCCATTTTTTTAATAGTTTTGAACGATAGTTTGCTTTTTAACGAGCATAGGAAGAATATTATTTATTTAAACAACTATGATAAAGATTAATTGTTTTGTTCCTTTCACCTCTAAGAAGCAGGTGGAGAAGACTGTAAAGAGCCTCTCCGAGAGCGCTTTGGTAAACAAGGTGGTAACATTGGATGCAGCAAAAGATCCGATGGCTAAGACCGCAACACTAAAAAAGATTGCAAAAAAAGCAGATTGCGATTTTGTTCTTATCTATACCAAACAGACTACGCTTGGTATAGGTTATCTCGCACTTGAAAGAATGGTGGATGTGGCAGCCGCTACAGGTGCAGCAATGATTTATGCAGATCACTATGCTGTAATGAACGGTGAGAGAACTAATAAGCCGGTTATAGATTACCAGATGGGTAGTTTGCGTAATGACTTTGACTTTGGTTCAGTTCTGCTTTACAAGGCTTCCGCATTTAAGGCCGCTGTGAAGAGGATGAAGGTAAACTACAAGTTTGCAGGCCTTTATGACCTCCGTCTGAAGGTGTCTCAGAAGGGCCGTCTGGTTCACGTTAACGAGTACCTCTACTCAGAGATTGAGGAGGATACAAGAAAGACCGGAGAGAAATTGTTTGACTATGTAGATCCTCGTAACCGCGAGGTTCAGATAGAGATGGAGAAGGCTTGTACGCAGCATCTTAAGGATGTTGGAGGTTATCTGGAGCCTGTATTCCCTAAGGTATCATTCGGTAAGGAGAAGTTTGAGTATGAGGCTTCCGTAATCATCCCTGTGCTTAACAGAGTGAAGACAATTAAGGATGCCATTCTCAGCGCATTGGCTCAGAAGACCAACTTCAAGTTCAACGTTATTGTTGTGGAGAACGGTCCTAAGTGCCACTCCTGGGACGGTACAACTGAGGCTATTGACTCTATCAAAGATAAGAGACTGATTCACGTTATTCCTACCCGCAACGATATTGGAGTAGGCGGTGCCTGGAATATGGCATTCCACCATCCTAAGTGCGGTAAGTTTGCAGTTCAGCTGGACAGTGATGATGTTTACAGTGATGAGAACACTCTGCAGAAAGTTGTTGACGCATTCTATGCTCAGAACTGTGCAATGGTAATTGGTTCTTATATGCTTACAGACATCAACCTCAAGATGCTGCCTCCTGGAAAGATTGACCACAGAGAGTGGACTCCGGAGAACGGACGTAACAACGCGCTGCGTATCAACGGACTGGGCGCTCCAAGAGCATTCTTCACTCCGGTTGCAAGAGAGATTAAGTTCCCTAACGTAAACTACGGTGAGGATTACGCAGTAGGTTTGGCTATCTCACGCAAGTATCAGATTGGCCGTATCTATGATGTGCTCTACAACTGCCGCCGTCACGATGAGAACTCAGACGCTTCACTCAGCGTAGAGAAAGAGAACGCAAACAATACATACAAAGACAGAGTTCGTACTTGGGAACTCGAGGCTCGTATTGCTCTCAACGCTAAGAAGAGAAAGTAAAGTTTTGAAATGGGGAGCTTTGAGAACGTGATACTCAACGATATTGCTGTTGAGCATCTCTTTGAGGATCAACTCAGTACCTGGCCGCTGTGCAAGGAAAACTATGAAGCTCTCAGAGATGTCAAGTGGAAAAGTATCCCCATATCAAAGAACCCGGACGGCAGCCCTCTGACAGTTCTGGCTCAGTTTAATCCTGCAAGAATTGTCTCTTCCAACGCCAAGGTGGATGCCAAAACCATCCGCAACCGTCAATGCTTTTTCTGCAAGGAGGGAAGACCTGCAGAGCAAAAAGGGATTTCATTTAGGGGTGTGACCACAGACTACATTGTCCAGGTCAACCCCTATCCTATTTTTAAGAAACATCTTGTAATTCAAAGCACTACGCACTCACGCCAGGAGCTGGATTCTACCCGTATGGCAGATATGCTGCAACTGGCCAAGGTGCTTAAGAACTTTGTTCTCTTTTACAACGGACCAAATAGCGGAGCCTCCGTGCCGGATCATTTTCATTTTCAGGCGGGAGAGAAGGGGGTGATGCCTCTACAGATTAACTTTGACAAGATTGCAAAGGATGAACTTTTCCGCAGAGGTCCTGATTTCAAAAGAAGTGAAAACTACTTAAGGATATATCACGTTAACGGTTACTGCAGAGGTTGCTTTGTGGTAGATGCTGCAAACAAAAAGGTGTTGATTTCCGCCATCGGGAAAATATACTCACTGCTCTCCGCTCTGACCGGCAGGGGGAACGGAAGGTTTGACCCGGATGATGTGGTTTCCTCTGAGAGCAAGCGCTTTAGCGAGGGAGGTAAGTGGGAGCCTATGATGAACGTTCTCTGCTGGTGGGAGGATGGATTCTACAGGTGTGCTCTCTTTGCAAGGGGGCAGCTCCGTCCTAACTGCTTCTACAAAGAGGGGGAGGATAGGCTGCTGATTGCAACGGCCAGCGTGGAGATGAGCGGAATCTTTATAGTTCCTCGCCAGCAGGACTTTGACCGCCTTACCGGGGATGATATTTGCAAGATGTATGATGATGTTACAATATCCTCAGAGATAGAGGAAAAACTAATGAGAAAAATGAGAAAACAACCTCAAGTGAGCGTGGGTATAATGCACGCAGACAAGATTGATTTTACCTTCAACAGCGAGTACCGCCTCATTGAAAAGGATGGTATCAAAAACGCCAAGGGAAAAGTTTACAACGGCAACCTCTCCGTTTCTTTGGGAAGCAAGCCGGGAACACTGGTTCTGGATGGGCAGGAGTGTACTGAACTCCTCTTTGAACCTGCAGATAAACAGGGACTTGGAACCTTCTGGCTCAGAGATGTGGTCATTGGTGTGAACTTCCACTGGGAGAGAAAAGAGGATCAGATGTTTGAAGGATGTCTGAAGTTTATAGTTGAGCACGGCAAGTGCTGCGCCATAAATATTTTGGGCGTGGAGGATTACCTAACGAGCGTAATCTCCTCAGAGATGAGCGCAAAGGCATCTGAGAAACTCCTTAAGGCTCACGCAGTTATATCCAGAAGCTGGTTGCTTGCACAGATGGAACATTCTGAGAAGGTGAAGCAGCCTTCCACCTCAAGATTTTTTAACGAGAAGGAGGAGTGCGAGGAACTGGTTAAGTGGTATGACAAGGATGACCATACAAACTTTGACGTATGCGCAGATGACCACTGCCAAAGATATCAGGGACTTACAAGGGCTTCTACAGAGACCGTAAAGAAGGCTATTGAGCAGACTTGGGGAGAGATTCTCTCATACGAAGGCCACATCTGTGATGCCCGTTTCTACAAGTGCTGCGGCGGAATGTTGGAGGAGTTTGAGAACGCCTGGGAAGATACCCACTATGATTATCTGGAGGTTGTAAGAGATACAGAAGAGAGCGTAGAGACTGAAATTAAGAGTCACCGTTACGGAAAGGATGCCGCAACCATTCTGGATCTTACTGTTGAAGAGCATGCTGAGGCTTGGATACTCTCCTCACCTCCTGCACTTTGCAACACTAAGGACAATGAGATTCTGAGTCAGGTTCTAAACAACTATGATCAGGAGACTGTTAACTTCTACCGCTGGAAAGAGACTTACTCTCAGCAGGAGATCTCCAAACTCGTAAGAGAGAAGAGCGGTGAAGATTTTGGAGAGATTGTAAATCTCATTCCGCTTACAAGAGGAACCAGCGGACGTCTCACACGCCTTAAAGTTGTGGGAACAAAGAAGAGTCTGATAGTTGGTAAGGAGTTGGAAATCAGAAGAATTCTCTCTCCGTCACACCTTTACAGTTCTGCATTCATTGTAAGAAGATATGATGAGAAGGGTGAGCTGATGGGAGATGAGAATAAGGTTCCTGCAAAGATTGAATTGATAGGAGCCGGATGGGGACACGGAGTTGGACTCTGCCAGATTGGTGCTGCAGTTATGGGTGCCAAGGGTTACGAGTACGACGCAATCCTCTACCACTATTATCCTAATGCTGAGATAGTTAAAAAATATTAAAAATATAAAGTTATGTCTGAGGAATTAAAAAACGTTGCTCCTTCAGTTAAGAAGGAGACCAAGAGGAATCCTTGGCTTTGGGTGCCGACACTCTACTTTGCAGAGGGTATTCCTTACTTCATCGTGAATACCATATCTGTTCTGATGTTCACCAACCTCGGTGTGCCGAACGATCAGATGGCAAGATTCACATCACTCTTGTATCTGCCTTGGCTTCTGAAGTTTATATGGAGTCCGTTTGTAGATATTGTAAAGACTAAGAGATGGTGGATTCTTCTGATGCAGATAATAATTTCCGCATCATTTGTTCTGCTTGCTCTCACACTTCCGCATCCGGACGCACAGACCATTGCGGCTAAAGGAACGAGCATAAGTCTCTTCTACACAACCCTTATCATCTTCCTTATCACCGCCTTTGCATCTGCTACTCACGATATTGCAGCGGACGGCTTCTATATGCTTGCACTTCCACAGAGCCAGCAGAGCGCCTTTGTGGGAATCAGAAGTACCTTCTACAGAATCTCTTCCGTATTCGGACAGGGTGTGTTGGTATTCATTGCAGGTCTGTTGGAGAAGAGGGGAGATATCCCGATGGCTTGGGTTTGGACTATGGTTATAACCGCCGTAGTATTCGGAGTAGTAACGCTTTACCACACCTTTGCAATTCCTCGTTCATTGAATGACAAACCAAACATTCAGTTGGATGAGAACGGCAAACCAAAGGGCATCTGGTCTGACTTCGGACGCTCCTTTGCAACCTTCTTTAAGAAGCCTCTTGTATGGTTGGGTATTGCATTCATGCTCCTTTACAGATTGCCGGAAGCCTTTCTGATTAAGATGATTATGCCGTTCCTCAAAGATCCTAGAGAGGAGACTATGAGAGTAATAGACGGCGGAAAAGAGGCACTTTTTGGCGGCGGACTGGGACTTCCAACAGAGACCATTGGCCTGGCATACGGAACAATAGGAGTGATTGCACTTTTGGCCGGCGGTATTTTGGGAGGTATTCTTATCTCCCGATGGGGACTTAAAAAATCTCTCTGGCCTATGGCTGCCTGCATGATTCTCCCTTGCCTTACCTTCTGCTATCTTGCTATTTTCCAGCCTACTAACGTGATTGCAATTATCATCGCGATAGCTATTGAGCAGTTTGGTTACGGCTTTGGATTTACAGCATATATGCTCTTTATGATGTACCTTTCAGAGGGAGACTTCAAGACATCTCACTATGCAATCTGCACCGCATTTATGGCGGCAAGTATGATGATTCCTGGCTTCTTTGCCGGAGATCTTCAGATGGCAGTGGGATATAAGACATTCTTCTGGATTGTAGTACTTTGCGGAGTTGCAACCGTTCTTGTTACAATACTTGCAAAGAGAAAGGTTGACGCTTCTTACGGTAAGAAATAGTAGTTCATTACATAGATTTTTGATTGCAATGAAAAAGATTTTTACCCTTCTGGTTGTTGTTGCATTTGCTGCAACACTCAGCGCACAGGGACATAAGTGCAGTAAAAACGTGAAGGTTAAGCCCGGTATAGAGGTTCTGCGTGACGGTGGTTTCAAAGAGCTTCAGGGAAAAAGAGTTGGCCTTCTGACCAACCCTACCGGAGTAGATTCAGAACTTAACTCCACCATAGATATTCTCTACAATGCCAAGGGAGTACACCTGGTTGCACTCTACGCTCCGGAACACGGAGTAAGAGGAGATATCTATGCAGGTGCAGCGGTTAAGGATGCAAAAGATTCTGCAACCGGACTTCCTGTATTCTCAGTTTTTGGAAAGAACCGCAAACCATCCCCTGAGTTCCTAAAGGATGTGGACGCTGTAGTCTTTGATATTCAGGATATTGGTTGCCGCTCATACACCTTTGTAAGTTCAATGGGACTTATGATGGAGGCTTGCGCAGAGGCCGGTAAAGAGTTCATAGTTTTAGACCGTCCTAATCCTCTTGGCGGAGAGAGAGTTGAAGGAAATCTCGTAGAAGACGGCTTTTACTCATTCGTGAGTCAGTTCAAAATCCCTTATCTCTACGGACTTACGCTGGGAGAACTTGCAAAGATGCTCAACGGAGAGAAGATGCTCAAGGACGGAGTGCAGTGCAATCTTACCGTTATCCCGATGGAGGGTTGGCACCGCAACATGACATACGATGACACCCGCCTGCCTTGGTTGCTCCCTTCTCCTCATATTCCACAGACCGCCAACGCTTACTACTACCCTGTAAGCGGCATTATGGGTGAGCTTGGATATATCTCAGAGGGAGTGGGTTACACCCTTCCTTTCCAACTCTTTGTTGCAGAGTGGATAGACGGCAAAGCTCTCTGTGAGAGAATGAACGCACTCAACCTGCCGGGTATCCGTTTCCGTCCAATCTACGTTACTCCTTACTACGGATCAAAGAAGGGACTCTACTGCAGCGGAGTTCAGACAATCATTACAGACTACTCCAAGGCACGCCTTACAGAGGTGCAGTTCCTTGTTATGCAGGAGCTTGCAGTTCTCTATCCGGAGAAGAAAACCTTTGAGAACTGCAACAAAGGCCGTTTCAGAATGTTTGACATTGTGTGCGGTTCAGACTACATCCGCAAGACCTTCTCCGAGACCTACACCTGGGCCAGCATAAAGGAGTTCTTTGAGAAGGATGAGGCAGCCTTCAAAGAGAAG
>CAMHRD010000005.1 GCA_946187365.1 uncultured Bacteroidales bacterium | reverse complement strand
TAGAGCATCTGCCTTACAAGCAGAGGGTCATAGGTTCGACTCCTATTGCTCCCACAAAAATAGAGACCAGATGGTCTCTTTTTTTTTGTGCCTACGGCCGTTTATAGCCGTCCTTCTCGGCACGGGCTTTCATTGCGGCTATACGCTTGGCGGTATCCGGGTGTGAAGAGAATAGGCTCTTGGCAGCGTTGGAGGTGCCGCTCTGGCTCTCCATAGACTGCAGCTTCTCAAAGGCCATCACCATCAGGTACGGGTTCTTGTTATTCTTAACCAGGAAGTCATAGCCGTAATCGTCTGCCTCGCTCTCCTGTTTCCTTGAGTATGAACTGCTTGCAAGGTTCTGACCCAGAGCGCCCAACTGTGAAGCGGAGAGTGCTCCAACGGTTCCTCCCATTGAATAGATACCGTAGCGCAGTGCCGTTGTAAGCAGCGCCTGCTGGAACTGCTTGCGGGTGTGCTTCAATCCTACGTGGCCAATCTCGTGGCCCAGAACTCCAAGTACCTCGTCATCACTCATTAGATCCATCAGTCCGGAATAGACTCTGACGCTGCCGTCTGCGCAGGCGAATGCGTTCACCTGGTTGGTCTTGTAGACCTTGAAGTTCAGCGGAATACCATCTACGTTGGTAATGCCGGCGGTGAGCTTTCTGAGTCTCTTGGTGTAAGGGTCGTTCTCAGTACAGACAACGTTCTCCTTATCCGTGTACTGAATGTACTCCTTTACATATTCCTGAACCTGAGCATCCGTGAGGGTTGCTGCCTGAAGAGCCTGACTTCCGCCGGCAAGCAGAGCCTCCGTATTCAGTGTACCACAGGAGGTTACAAGAGTAGAGAGTGAGAAGGCTGCAAGAATAACGAGTGATTTGATACTTTTCATATATGTTGTTCTCTGTTTTACGTATGATTTTACTAATTTTGTGCTGTTCCAGATAAACAAATTTAATAAAAAAAAAGAGACCATCCGATGAAATTCTTTATTGACACAGCAAATCTTGAGCAGATCTCAAGGGCCCAGTCTTTGGGTATTCTAGACGGTGTAACCACCAACCCTTCTCTTATGGCTAAAGAGGGCGTAAAGGGTAAAGAGCAGATTTTCAAGCACTATAAGGCAATCTGCAATATAGTGAACGGACCCGTAAGCGCGGAGGTTTTTGCAACGGATTATGAGGGAATGATTAAGGAGGGTGAGGAGCTCTATGCCATTGATCCTACCAAGATTACAATCAAACTCCCTTGCACGGAGGATGGTATCAGAGCGGTTAAATATTTTGCAGACAAGGGCTACAGAACCAACTGCACGCTGGTATTTACTGTTGGCCAGGCTCTTCTGGCAGCAAAGGCCGGTGCAACATACTGCTCTCCGTTTGTTGGACGTTTGGACGATATCTGTGAAGACGGTATCTCTCTCATCAGAGACATTGTGAACATGTATCAGTACTACGGCTTTGGAACTCAGGTTCTTGCAGCGTCAATAAGACATACAAACCATATTCTTAAGTGCATTGAGGTGGGTGCAGATGTAGCAACCTGCCCTCTTAAACCTATCCTCAGTCTGATAGATCATCCGCTCACAACCAAGGGTTTGGACATCTTCAACCAGGCTGCCGCTTCCATGAAGGAGTAAAACAACTTACCAGTGGCAGACAATCTGAAGCATACGGCGGTAAAGGGCGCAAGGTGGGGGTTCATAGAGAACCTCTCATCTTTGGCGGTTACCTTTATTGTTGCCTTTGTGCTCCAGAGGTGGTTCCTCTCTCCAAAGGAGTATGGATTGATAGGGGACTTGGCAATCTTTATTGCAATTTCTATCTCCCTGATAGATAACGGCTTCTCCGCTGCAATCATTAAGAAACCCAATCCAACAAAAAAGGACCTCTCCACCACTTTTGTTACCAACCTGGTAATAAGTCTTGTCTGCTTTGCAATACTACAGTTGGTTGCTCCGCTGGTTGCCTCTTACTTTGATGAGCCGCAACTGGAGGTGCTGCTGAGGGTGCTCTCTTTTGTTCTGATAATTAACGCAGTATCTATCATTCAGAGAGTATTGCTTGTAAAGAACGTAGACTTTAAGAGTCTTACAAAGTGCTCACTCACTTCATCCGTTGCAAGCGGAATTGTAGGTATCTGGATGGCCTTTAAGGGATACGGAGTGTGGAGCCTTGTTGGTCAGCAACTCTCCAAACAGTTTGTAAACACTATAATGCTGTGGATAATAGGGCGTTGGAGAATTAGTCTCAACTTTTCAAAACAGAGTTTCAAAGAACTATTCTCATACGGTTCAAACGTCCTGGTTACGGGTCTTTTGGATACGCTCTTCAGAAATATCTATTTTCCGGTAATTGGTAAGGGCTTTGGAACTGCAACCTTAGGACAGTACACCAGTGCAGAGAAGTTCAGCAACGTTACCTCCAACAACCTCTCACAAGTGGTTCAGAGAGTGAGTTTTCCGGTACTCTCCAAAGTACAGGATGATGACAAGCGTCTTAAGAACGCCTTCAGAACAATTCTGAAAGTGACAATGGCAGTCTCTGTGCTGCTTGCTTTCTGGCTCTCTGCAGTCTCCTATCCTTTAATCATTGGATTGGTTGGAGAGAAGTGGGCGCCGGCTGCAAACATCCTCTCGATTGCCGTACTTGCAGGAGCCTTTTACCCAGCCCATTACCTTTATCAGAATATACTGCAGGTGAAGGCAAAGATGCGTCTCTACTTAACGCTGGATATTCTGAAGAAGGTGCTGATGGCTATTTCTATCGCGATAGGTATACTCTTTAAGAGCCTGAACATTCTGCTGTGGGGAATGGTAGCAGCCTCAATAGTTACTCTCATTATAAACGCCTATTTTTCAGGTAAGAGCATTGGCTACACCACAAGAGAACAGCTGATGGATTTGGTTCCTATGTTCTTCATTGGATTTATGGTCTCTGTCTTTATGGGAATAGTTGCGGCACTCTTTGTCTATCTCTGTAAAACTGTAGGATGGTATGACATCACCTGGACAAACCTTGCTGCGGTTGCCTTTGCCACTCTGCTGGGTGCCCTTGTAATGCTTGTCATCTATAAACTCTTTCCACGCAAGGAGATAGATGAGATTAAGAACCTCATTTCAGTGTGGAGAAAACAATGAAGAGTCTTGCTGCAATAATCATAACGGTCTATAATAAAGAGAATTACTTTGACGCCTGCCTGCAGAGCGTGCTACAGCAAAAGTGCTCTTATCCCTTTGTAGTAATACTCTCAGATGACTGCTCCACAGATTCCAGCGCCGCCCTTTGCCACACCTACGCTGAACGTTACAGTAATGTAGAAGATATAACTGACGGGGAGCATAGGGGAGTTGTAGGTAACTACCTCTACTGCCTGCAATATGCTCTTAACTTGGGAGTTAAATATATCTCTCAGGTAGACTGTGATGATATTCTTGCAGACGAAAATTTCCTCAACAGACAAATCTCCTTCCTGGAAAGCGAGGAGGGAGCACAGGTTGCCACCAGCGGCTTCTTCCTAATAAACGAGAAGGAAAATCTTGAATCTGCCAGAGCAAAGTTCAATGAACTCAATCCTGCCGCCAGTTGCTATAAAGAGTTGAACATCAACACTAAAAGCTTGCTGTTTAAGAACAATACTATTGTTGCTGGGGGAGCAACTTATAGAGCAGAACACCTTAATGAGTACATAGATCGTTTTGCAAATTTGGAGGATTCAACCCAGGATCTTCCTCTGTGGCTGTTCCTGTCTCTCTACGGTAAATTCTACGGCTGTAGTGTTAAATCTCTGGCTTATAGAGATTTACGAGAGAGTGTGAGCCGTTCTGCAGATATACAAAAGCAACTGGATTTTCAGCATGCATCTCTTATGACACGTCTGCATTTTATAAATAATATGCAGAACAAGTTTTACGAACAGTCTCCGGAAGATTCTCTTTCTCCGTCTCAGTTAAAGAGTTATATAAACTCCTGCAACAGACTTTTTGCTCTTAAGATGTTGCGTCATTACGCCAAACTTGCTCCAAAGGATTATATTAAAAAACTGAAGGGCGTATTATCAAGCAGCCCCGCTCTTATTTTCAACGGCTCTCTCTGGCGTTCACTCCTTGTTTACATTAAGAACCGATAGCATTCAGACCCTCTGCTTGTAAGGCAGATGCTTGGTTAATCTAGAATGCCTGTGAAATCTATTATGTATTTTGAGAGAATCAATGCTGCAAGAATGCAGATTGCAACATTGAGGTCTTTAAACTTTCCGCTAATCATTTTCATTACCACGTAGGTAAGCAGACCAATCATAAGTCCCTCGCCTATAGAGTATGCGAGCGGTATCATTATAACCGTAATGAATGCCGGCAGAGCCTCTGTATAGTCCGTAAAGTCTATCTTCTTAGCCTGACCCATCATCATAACTCCCACCATAACAAGGGCGCCGGTGGTTGCAGTCATTGGGATAATTAAGAAAAGAGGTGCAAGGAAGAGCGCCAAAAGGAAGAGAACTGCGGTGGTTACTGCTGTGAGTCCCGTTCTTCCGCCCTCTGCAATTCCAGATGCGCTCTCAGAGAAGGCGCACAGTGCTCCGGTTCCTAAAAGGGAACCTATTGCCGTTGCAATGGAGGCGCTCAAAAAGCCCACCTTCACGGTTTTGGTATCCTTTGTAATATCCTTAATGCCAGTCTTCTCTGCAAGTCCAATCAGCGTTCCCATTGTATCGAAAACACAAATGAGAAGCAGCGTGAACATAAGTATTATCAGATCCGTATCAAGCAAGTGGGAGAAGTCCAAAAACTTGGCGGTTGGCTCTACGTGAGAAGGAAGAGAGACTAGGGTAAAGTGCTCCGGAATAGTTGTTACACCCATCGGGATACCAATGAGGGTGCAGACTATAATACTTATAAAGAGCCCTCCGCGCACCTTCTTGTAAAGCAGTAAGGCACTGAGGATTATACCAATGTATGCAATGATGTTTTTGTTGTTGAAAGGGGAGAGTGTTACCAGCGTATCTTTGTTTCCAACAATGAGGCCGGAGTTCTCCAAACCTATGAAGGCAATAAAGATTCCCACTCCTACAGGAATGGCGTGCTTGAAGTTTTCAGGTACTGTCTTAAGAATATACTTCTGAATGTTGAGCAGTACAATCAGGGTGTATGCAACTCCCACAACCAGCATCACTGCAAGTGCTGTCTGCCAGGAGTGTCCCATCTGACTCACAATGGTAAAAGCAAAGAGCGCAATAATAGCAATATCAGGTGCGTAGGCAAAGGGCTTCTTGCCCCAGAAGGCCATAATAAGTGTGGCCAGTGCCGCTGTGATGGCGGTAGCAAAGAAGACAGTCTCTTTGTCCATTCCGCAACCGCTTAAGATTGCAGGGTTTACTACGAGTACATAGCACATGGTTACAAAGGTGGTTAGGCCGCCCAGCAACTCCGTGCGAATATTGTGTTGTGACTTATCAAAGCCGGTAAGTGCTAACAGTCTCTCTTTCATATCGTAAAGTTAAAGTATTTTTTCCACTTCCTGCTCCCTCTGTTCTTTATTGTGATGAAAGCATTACCATTAATTCCCTTCTGATCCTCTGTTGCTGATTTACCTATAGCCTGTTGCCACCGGCGGTAGTTGAGGCGTTTGAAGGTGGTGGGGTCTACGTGGTAGGTGATTGGCGGAAGGCCGGCTTCCTCTTTGAATCCCAGGGTTTTATAAACCTCTCCGTTGCTCCACTCGTTGTCTGAGTAACTCATTACTTCAAAGGTGAGCGTTCCCTCCTTTTTGCAGTTTTGAACAAAGGCCTCCAATGCCTTGCCCATTCCTCCGGGAATCCTTACCTCCGGCAGGGTGGCGTGACGGATCCACTCAAATGCGCCCTTCCTGGTAGTTGAGAATGAGCCTGCTGCAACAATGCTCTCCTTGAAGGTGAGTGCGTACGGGAAGTCACATTTAAGAAATCCGTAAGGGTGATATTTGTTTAGGAATGCTTGCACCTTCTCTTTAAACTGGGTTGGCGTGAAGGAGAATCTCTTGCAGTTTTCCAACGTTATGACCTTGCACAGACGTGCGTGAATCCTCTGGAAATGACCAAGATGTGCCAGCAGTCTCTTGCCCGTTATCTGAGGGTTGCTTCTCCACCTGTCTTCATATAAGAAAAGGGTGTTGCTTGAGCCGGTAGGGGTTGAGTTTGAAGCAACTTCAGAGAGAGGGACGAGTATCAGTGTTGGGTGGTTGGGGGCAGCGAAAGTTATAGTGTTTCCACGGCGGTGGAAGGGGATGGAATTAGCCCTCAGGAACTCCTCTACGCTCTCTGGAAAGAAAATTTGCATAAGAAAATATAAATCTATACTTTTGCAGCCCTAACAGCCGTTGGTTGTTTGATCCGCTAGCTCAGTTGGTAGAGCACAACACTTTTAATGTTGGGGTCTCGGGTTCGAGCCCCGAGCGGGTCACAAAAAGGAAGACTTGGTCTTCCTTTTTGTGTATTACCTCTTTTCTTTTATAGAAATCTTGCCGGCGGTGCAGGTGACTTCAATGGTTTCACCAGGTTTTACCTTGTTGGAGATAATGGCCTCGGAGACAGGGTCTTCTATCAGTTTCTGGATGGCTCTCTTGAGCGGTCTTGCACCGTACTGAGGGTCATAGCCGGCCTGAGCAACAAACTTCTTGGCTGCCGAGGAGACCTTAAGTTTGAAACCAATCTGTTCAACTCTGCGGTAAACTCCCTTGAGTTCAATATCTATGATCTTCTCAATATCCTCTTTTGTGAGAGGGTTGAAGAGAATCTGCTCGTCCAGACGGTTGAGGAACTCCGGTGAGAAGGTCTTCTTTATTGCCTTGTCTATTATGCTCTTATTCTTGCTCTGTACATCCAGTTTGGTGGCAGTTGCATAACCAACTCCGCTACCAAAGTCTTTGAGTTCTTTGGTTCCGGTGTTGGAGGTCAGAATGAGGATGGTGTTGCGGAAGTCTATGTTGCGTCCGTTGCTGTCTGTAAGACGCCCCTCGTCAAGCACTTGCAGCAGCAGGTTGAAGATATCCGGGTGTGCCTTCTCAACCTCGTCCAACAGAACAACGCTGTACGGTTTTCTTCTGACCTTCTCTGAGAGTTCACCGCCCTCATTATAACCTACATAGCCCGGAGGCGCACCAATGAGACGGCTAACGGAGAACTTCTCCATAAACTCGCTCATATCTATTCTGATGAGTGCATCTTCCGTGTCAAAGAGGTTGCTGGCCAGCACTTTGGCAAGCTGTGTCTTACCAACTCCGGTAGGGCCCAAAAAGAGGAATGTCCCGATAGGTTTGTTAGGGTCCTTCAATCCTGCGCGGTTGCGGAGTATAGCCCTTGTAACCTTTTCAATTGCTTCATCCTGCCCAATAACGCTCTCCTTCAAAATCTTGCTCATGTTCATAAGTCGGTTGCTCTCACTCTGTGCAAGTTTTTGGATAGGTATCTTGGTGGTCATACTCAGAACCGCCTCAATATCTTCTTTATCAACTATTACCGGGTTGCCCTCAATCTTTACTTTCCACTTTTTGCGGGCTGCCTCCAACTCTTCCTCTTTGAGTTTGATAACATCCCGCAGCATGGAGCCCTTCTTAAAGTCCTTATCTCTAACGGCTTTGCTCTTCTCTGTCTTAAGAACTGAGAGGGCGCTCTCCAGTTCGCTTATGTTCTTTGGAACTTTGAGGTGTTTGATATGGGCGCGGCTGCCCGCCTCATCCATAATATCTACCGCCTTATCCGGCAGACATCTGTCTGATATGTATCTTTGGCTCAGGGAGATACAGCACTTAAGCGCCTCGTCTGTATAGGAGACGTTGTGGTGTGCTTCATACCTTGGCTTTATGTTCTGAAGAATGAGCAGCGTCTTGTCAAAATCCGTAGGCTCAACCATCACCTTCTGGAACCTTCTCTCCAATGCTCCGTCTTTCTCAATAACCTCTCTGAACTCGTCCAGCGTGGTGGCTCCAATGCACTGAATTTCACCTCTTGCCAGCGCCGGCTTAAGCATGTTGGCGGCATCCAGAGAACCGGAAGCACCGCCTGCTCCAACCAGTGTGTGCAGCTCGTCAATAAAGAGAATCACATCATCATTCTTCTTGAGTTCGTTCAGAATGGACTTCATTCTCTCCTCAAACTGACCGCGGTATTTTGTACCGGCAACTATGCTGCCGATATCAAGTGATATAATCCTTTTGTCTGATAATGAGTAAGGTACCTCTTTTGCTGCAATTTTGTTTGCAAGCCCCTCTGCAATGGCGCTCTTACCAACACCAGGTTCCCCGATGAGTATTGGGTTATTCTTTTTCCTGCGCCCCAGAATCTGCGCAACTCTCTCAATCTCTTTGTCTCTGCCAACTACAGGGTCCAGCTCGTTTGCCGCTGCGGCCTTAGTAAGATCAAATCCAAAGGAGTCCAGAACAGGAGTTCTGGAAGGAGTCCTTTGGGGAACAGGCTCGGAAGCGGGAGTTGAATCCAGCTCCGTGGCTCTTCTGGTATCAGGTTCTTCCTCTTCAGAACTATCGCGATTAATAATGTTGCCCGTTTCAAGTTGCTGATTTGGAGCCTCCTGGGTAGGGGTCTCCTCATTGGTGTCTTCCACTCCAAAGTTCTTTACGGTGGAGTAGTGGATGCCCTGAACGTGGAGGTAATCTATGGCGGCGGAGGTGCGGCTCCTCATTATTGCAAGCAGAAGATGTATGGAACTTGGGGCAGCCGCCTTTACGCTTCTTGCCTCCAAGTACATGATTTTTAGTGCGTTGCTGCTTGCTGTGGAGAGAGCAATCTCATCTGACTTGGACTCCGGAACCGGCTGGTCTCTTCCTATGACCCCCTCAATAACCCGCTTCATATCCTGGATATCTATTCCCAGTTCAATAAGGCGTGAGATTGCCGCATTGTCCGAATGTCTTATCATACCAAGTACAAGGTGGTCTGTTGTAAGAACATAGCTTCCTAGCCTCATTGCCTCCTCTTTTGCGTAGGCAATAATGGCGTTAAGTATTTCCGGTATTTCTATATACATTTCGCCGCTTAGTTATAATCGGCCACAAGTTACGAATTATTCATTTCAGACCCAAATAAAAGGCGTGTGAATTTTCTTTGTCTTTATGGGAAAAATACGTAAATTTGAAGGTTAAATGTAATAAGAGAAAGATGGATGAAATTAAGGATTTGAATGGCACGCAAGTGCCGCAGGAGGGAGACGGACTGATCCAAAAGATAAACATTGAGGATCAGATGAAAACAGCATACATAGATTATTCTATGAGTGTGATTGTGGCGAGAGCTCTTCCTGATGTTAGAGACGGTCTGAAACCTGTTCATCGCAGGATTTTATACGATATGGGCAAGGAGCTCAATATCACCTCCGGAGGTCAGACTAAAAAATCTGCCCGCGTGGTTGGTGATGTGCTTGGTAAGTTCCACCCGCACGGTGACTCCAGCGTTTATGACGCAATGGTGAGAATGGCTCAGAGTTGGAGCATGCGCTACACTCTGGTGTTCGGACAGGGAAACTTTGGTTCTGTGGGCGGTGATCCTCCTGCAGCTCAGAGATATACGGAGGTTAAACTTACTCCTCACGGAGAAGAGGTCCTCAAAGATCTGGATAAGGATACGGTAGATTTTGTACCTAATTTTGACGGTGAGCACATGGAGCCTACCGTTCTTCCGGCAAAACTTCCGTTGCTTCTTTTAAACGGTACCAACGGTATTGCGGTAGGTATGGCAACCAACATGCCGCCTCACAATCTGAACGAGGTTTGTGACGGTATCATTGCCTACATAGACAACAATGACATTACCACAGAGGAGTTGATGCAGTATATCAAAGGTCCTGATTTCCCAACAGGTGGAACAATCCTTGGCCTGCAGGGAATAAAGGATGCCTACGAGACAGGAAAGGGCAGAGTGGTGGTAAGAGGTACCACGGATATTGAGGTGAACGAAAAGTCCGGTAGGGAAACCATTGTGATAAAAGAGATTCCTTACATGGTGAACAAGAACGAGTTGCTCAAGCAGATCTCGCTTCTTGCTGAGACCAAAAAGATTGAGGATATTGTTTACGTAAATGACGAGAGTGACCGCCGCAGCGGAATGCGTCTGGTGGTTAAACTCAAGGTAGGCGCTGTATCTCAGGTAGTTCTGAACAACCTGTATAAGCATACGGAACTGCAGAGCAGCTTCCCTGTAAACAGCGTTGCTTTGGTAGACGGCCGTCCTAGACAGCTCACTCTTAAGGATATAATCAAGTACTACGTTCGTCACAGACATGAGGTTGTACTAAGACGCCTGAACTTTGACTTGAAGAAGGCTAAAGACAGGGTGCATATTCTTAGAGGTCTGTTGATTGCGCTGGATAACGTAGATGAGGTTATTAAGATTATCAGAGAGTCAGATACAGTAGATCAGGCAAAGAGTACTCTCTGCGAGCGCTTTGGACTGGATGATATTCAGGCATCAAGCATTGTTGAGATTCGTCTGCGTCAGCTGGCCAGAATGGAGAAGAAGAAGATTTCTGATGAACTTGATGAACTTCTGGCTCTCATTAAGAAGATTGAGGAGATACTCGGAAGTCTTGAGCTTCAGATGAATATAATTAAAGAGGAACTTCTGGACGTTAAGAAGAGGTTTGGAGATGAGAGAAAGACTCAGATTCAACCTTCTGAGAGTGAGTTCAATTACGAGGATACCATTGCAGATGACGATGTTGTGATTACAATATCTCACCTGGGTTACATTAAGAGAACTCCTCTGGTTGAGTACCGTCTGCAGAACCGCGGCGGCAAGGGAAGCAAGGGCAGCAGCACAAGAGATGAAGACTTCATTGAGCATATCTATGTTGCCAATATGCACAGTACCATGCTCTTCTTTACAAACTCCGGTAAGTGCTTCTGGCTCAAGGTTTACCAGATTCCTGAGGGAAGCAAGGTGAACAAGGGCCGTGCTATTCAGAACGTGCTCAGCATTGCTCAGGGAGAGAGCGTTTGTGCATACATAAACGTTCCTAACCTTAAGGATGAGGAGTATGTAAACAACCACTACGTTGTTCTTGCAACCAAGAAGGGTGTTGTAAAGAAGACAACCCTTGAGGCTTACTCGCGTCCTAGAACCAACGGTGTGATTGCAGTTAACGTCCGTGAGGGAGATGAGCTCATTGAGGCAATTCTTACAGACGGCAACAGCCATATCATGCTGGCAAGCAAGGAGGGTAAGTGCGTAAGGTTTGATGAGAATGCCGTAAGATCTATCGGGAGAACCGGTACGGGAGTGCGTGGAATTGAGATTTCAGACAAGAATGAGGTTGTCGGTATGATTTGTGTAGAACCTGGCAATACGGAGAAGACAATCCTGGTTGTGAGCGAGAACGGATTCGGCAAGAGGTCTATGCTGGATGACTACCGCATAACCAGCCGCGGATGTAAGGGCGTTAAGACAATCAACATTACGGATAAGACCGGAGAACTGATTGCTCTTAAGGCAGTTACAGATGACAATGACCTTATGATCATTAACCGTTCAGGCATTACCATAAGGGTTGCCGCCTCCACAATTAAAGTGGCCGGAAGAGCAACACAGGGTGTTAAACTCATTAACATTAAGGAGACAGACAGCATTGCTGCCGTATGTGCGGTTCCAAAGAGCGAAGACCTTAAGGCTCAGGAGGCTGCAGAAGATGAAGAAGTAAAGGAACAAGAATAAACAAACTAAATGATATACATTATGAAAAGACTATTTATTGCTTTAGCTGTTGTGCTTATCTCTATTCCGCAGATAAATGCACAGACAAAAGAGGGTTTCAAGGCTCTCAAAGAACTTGAGAAGGCAAAGGCAGCTGTAGAGAAGAAGGGTGACGCCTCCTCCTATATTAAGCTGGGTAACGCTTACTCAGATTGTTTTGACGCTCCTGTCAACGGAATTTTCCTGGGATCTTCTCACGATCAGACCCGTATGCTTATGAAGGGACAGGTTGTTCTCAGCAGTGAGCAGGAAGAGCTCAACGGAAAGCAGTTCAACGTAGATAAATACATGGACAAAAACATTTACTACGGACCTCAGAACACCGTTGTTGGTTACAAGATTACCAAAGCTCTGGTTGAGGGTGAGGATGTTCTTGCAAAGAGTATGGAGGCTTACAACAAAGCTGTAGAAAAGGGTGCAACTGAGAAGGATATGAAACCTCTGCTCAACGCTCTTGCTCAGAGATATTGGCAGAGTGCTATGAGCGCTTACGCTTTGGGAGATTACAGAGATGCTTGCTCTCTCTTTGAAAACTCATTCAACGCAAAGCAGCACCCAATGGTTAACGAGTTGGACAGCAACGCACTTATCTATGCAGGTTTTGCTGCAGTTCTTGCAAAAGAGAACAATAAGGCTATTCAGATTTTTGAAAGATGCCGTTCACTCAACATTGTTGATGGTGATGTATATGCTTACCTGGCAGATAGTTACAAGGGCGCCGGCGATACCGCTAAGTGCAAGGAACTCCTTAACGAGGGCTTTGAGAAATTCCCTACAAACCAGGGTATCTTGGTATCTCTCATCAACACTTACCTTGAGACCAATGATGATCCTAACAAGATTATCACCGTTATTCACAAGGCACAGGAGAACGAGCCAAACAACGCATCTCTATTCTATGCAGAGGGTAACCTCTACAAGAATATGAAGGATTACGACAAGGCAATTGCTCTCTACCGTAAATCTGCAGAGCTCAATCCTAAGTATGTTTACGCTCCGTTCAACGAGGGTGACCTCTACTATCAGATGGCTCTTGACCTTCAGGACAAGGCTAACAATGAGCTTGATGATGCTAAGTACAACGAGCTTCAGAACCAGATGAATGACTGTCTTAAGAAGGCTGTAGAGCCTTTTGAGAGAGCATTCAACATTGCTGAAGATATGGAGATTAAGAGTGCTTGCGCTCAGTATCTGAAGCAGATCTTCTTCCGTTTCCGTGAGGAGAGCGCTGAGAATCAGGCTAACTACGAGAAGTACGAGAACTTCCTTAAGGAGAACTCAGCTAACTAAAACGCAGCCTGTTTAAGTTTAAAGGGGAGGTGAAGAAATTCATCTCCCTTTTTAATTAAGGCACGTCAGAAGGGCATAAAAAAAGGTGACCAATTGAATGATCACCTTGATAGTCTGTGACTTTATGGTTCTTTTATTCTGCGGGAGCGGTTGGTGCGTTTGTAGGACGCTCTGTTTTGGCGGAGGTAGCAACGGCTACGCTGATGGTTCTGCCCATGTGCTCTGAACCGTTGAGAGCCTCAATTGCTTTTTGGCCGGCCTCGTCATCCATCTCTACAAAACCGTAGCCCTTAGAACGATGTCTTACTTTATCTGTGATTATACGTGCAGCATAGACTTCACCATAAGGTGCAAATAACTTCTCTAGGTCTTCTCTTCTGGCCCTGAAGTTTAGACTGGAAACAAAAATGTTCATAGAATGTTATAATAATTAGTTCGCACTGCAAAACTAATCAAAAATAATCCAATAAGCAAATTATCTGCTGTAGCCCCTCTTATAAGGATTTCCCTCGTAATAATTGATGTATGCCCTTATGGCTGTGCGAGTTCCGCCCGGAGTAGGGTAGTCTCCGCTAAAGTACCAATCTCCCTGGTTGTTAGGGCAGGCTTTATGGAGATTCTCTATGCTTTGGAAAATGACTTTGACCT
>CAMHRD010000004.1 GCA_946187365.1 uncultured Bacteroidales bacterium | reverse complement strand
GAAGGCTGCAACTACAATAACCACAGCAATATAGCTGAGCGGGCGGATGATTCTCTGCAGAGAGATTCCCGCCGCTTTCATTGAGAGAAGTTCACTGTTCTCTCCCAGGGTTCCCATTGTCATAATGGAGGCCAGAAGGGTTGCAAGAGGCAGTGCGTAAGGTATGAGGGTACAGGAGCCCCAGGCCATAAACTGAGCAATGATGCTGAAGGTAAGTCCTTTATTTACAAGCTCGTCTATGTAGAGCCAAAGAAACTGCATCATAAGAATGAAGGTTACTATGGCAAAGGTCATAATGAAGGGACCCAGAAAAGACTTGAACATATAAAGGTCCAGGGTCTTTACTCCGAGCCTCTTCAGAAAACCCTCAACGGCATCTGAAACCCTTCTTGTTAGCGGTTGCTTTTGCTCCTGTTTTTCAGCCATTTATGCTATTTGCTGAGATTGTTCTTAATAAACTCTACCGCCTCGTTAATACCGTCTGCCTTCTTTCCTCCGGCACTTGCAAAGAACGGCTGTCCTCCGCCGCCTCCGTTAATGAATTTGGCTGCCTCACGTATATCCTTTCCTGCATTCATTCCCTTGGCTACCAGATCTTCTGTGTACATCAGAGTGAGAGAAGGTTTGCTCTCATCTGTACAAGCACCAACAAATACCGTGCTGCTGCACTCTGCCTTGAGCATAAACGCAACGGTCTTGAATACCTCTGCAATGTATGGACCCTTGAGCAGTATAAAGTCCACACCGTTAATCTTTTCTGCGCTCTCCTTCACTTTGTCCTTAAGTTGTGAAGCTCTCTCCCTGAGTGCCTGCTCCGCCTGTTTTCTGAAGCCCTCATTCTCCTGCAAAAGTTTCTTGGCGCTCTCAACAACGTTAGGTGCATTCTTAAAGAGTTCCCTCATTGTAACCATGGTATCTTCCATGGCGTAGATGAGGTTCTCCACATTCTCTCCCGTTGTTGCCTCAATTCTTCTTATACCTGCTGCTATTGCGCTCTCAGAGAGTATCTTAAACATTCCAATCCTTCCGGTAGATTCTATGTGGGTTCCGCCGCAGAGCTCTACGCTCTCACCAAAACGGATAACGCGCACCTTGTCTCCGTACTTCTCTCCAAAGAGAGCAATCGCTCCGCTCTTTCTTGCCTCCTCAATAGGAACATCTCTCATCTCATCTCTCTTAAGATCCTCTCTTATGAGGGAGTTTACAAGTTTCTCCACCTCTCTCAGTTTCTCCGGTGCAACCTTCTCAAAATGAGAGAAGTCAAACCTCAGAATCTGAGGGCTTACAAAGGAGCCCTTCTGCTCAATATGGGTTCCCAGAATCTTTCTGAGTGCATAATCCAAAAGGTGGGTTGCGCTGTGGTTTGCAGCGGCGCTATGTCTCTTCTTCACATTGATTGATGCGGTAAAGAGAGCGGTTGGCTCAGACGGCATCTTCTCCGTAATGTGAATTGGTAGGCCGTTCTCCTTAACGGTGTTAACCACGTTAATCTTCTCCGCTCCGCACTCCAAAACTCCGGTATCTCCAACCTGTCCGCCGCTCTCTGCATAGAACGGAGTTCTGTCCAATACAATGTGGTAGAGCGTCTTACCCTTGGTCTTTACCTCACGGTAACGCAGTATCTTAACATCTTTTTCAATGTAGTTGTCATATCCTGTAAAGAGGGTCTCACCCTCTGCAAGTACCACCCAGTCTCCCTCCTTCTTTGCATCTGCATTGCGGCTTCTCTCCTTCTGCTTGCCAAGTTCAACCTCAAAGGCAGGAATATCTACAGTAAGGCCGTTCTCCTTGGCAATCAGTTCCGTAAGATCTATCGGGAAACCAAAAGTATCATAGAGAAGGAAGGCATCTTTACCCTCAATTGCCCGTCCGCCCTCCTGCTTGCACTTGGCAACCAGTTCATCCATAAGGCGTATTCCTCTCTCAAGGGTGCGGAGGAAGGTCTCCTCCTCTTCCTTAATCACTTTCTCAATGAGTTGCTGCTGGCTGCGTATCTCCGGGTAGGAGTCTCCCATCTGCTCCACAAGCGTTGCAACTAACTTATAAAGAAGCGGTTCCTTGGTCTGAAGGAAGGTGTATGCGTAACGTACGGCACGGCGCAGAATTCTTCTGATTACATAGCCCGCCTTAACGTTAGAGGGCAGCTGTCCGTCTGCAATGGAGAAGGTGATGGCTCTTATGTGGTCTGAAATTACGCGGATTGCAACACGGGTGTTCTCATCTGCGGTTTCATACTTTTTGCCTGTAAGTTCAGAGACTTTGGCAATGAGCGGAGTGAATACGTCCGTGTCATAGTTGCTCTTTACTCCCTGGAGCGCCATACAGAGTCTCTCAAAGCCCATTCCCGTATCTACGTTATTGTGAGGGAGTTTCTCCAGCGTACCGTCTGCCTTGCGGTTGAACTGCATAAAGACAAGGTTCCAGATCTCAATAACCAGAGGGTCAGATTTGTTAACCAACTCCCTGCCAGGAACCTTAGCGCGCTCAGAGTCATCTCTGAGGTCTATGTGAATCTCACTGCAAGGTCCGCAAGGTCCCATCTCTCCCATCTCCCAGAAGTTGTCCTTGCGGTTTCCGTTAAGGACTCTCTCTTCCGGAAGGAAACGCAACCAGTTCTCTCTTGCCTCCTCGTCCAGCGGCAGGTTGTCCGGTGCATATCCCTCAAAGACTGTGGCATAGAGGCGGTTAGGATCTATCTTGTAAACCTTGGTGAGAAGTTCCCAACTCCATTCAATGGCCTCCTTCTTAAAGTAATCTCCAAAGCTCCAGTTTCCCAGCATCTCAAACATGGTGTGGTGGTAGGTATCATGCCCAACCTCCTCCAGGTCGTTATGCTTTCCGCTAACTCTGAGGCACTTCTGTGTGTCTGCCGCCCTCTTTGCAAAGGCCGCCTTGTTCCCCAGGAAGATATCTTTGAACTGATTCATACCTGCGTTGGTGAACATCAGCGTAGGGTCATTCTTTACAACCATAGGTGCGGATGGCACAATTGTATGCTCTTTTTCCCTGAAAAAATTCAGGAACGCTTCTCTAACCTCTTTTGAATTCATATCAACTTATTACATTTGTACGGTTTTTGCAGATGACTGCAAACGTACAAAAATAGTAAAAGAAATGTTAAGTTGGGAGAGGTTAAGGTATAAACTCTCGTTACAGAAGATGTTAGGCAAGGGATTCAGGCTCTTTTTATTGAGTCTGGCCGCCTTTGTCGTATACTACCTTCTCTATACGGAGCTCTTTGGCTTTAAAACTCCCCGCCGCATTCAGTTGGAGCAGCGCAGCGCCTTGCTGGACGCCCGTCAGGCCCTTGCCGCAGACAAATTGGAGCGTGTCTACTCCGCCCTGCAGGAGCTCAGCCAGAGAGACAACAATATCTACCGCCCCTCTTTCGGAATGGATTCAGTTACCTTCCCCGCTTATGACTATCTCACGATAGAAAATCTCAATAACCTGATAAAGAGGCAGCTGAAGAGTTATAACGAGCTCGACCCGGTTGCGGAGAGTTTTGGAAAAATCTCCCTCTGCGTCCCATCCATTCCTCCTCTCTACCTTAATCATATCACACTGACCAGCCGCTTTGGTTACCGCTCGGACCCTATGACAGGATACATTAAGGGGCATACCGGAGTGGACTTGGCCGGAAAGCCGGGTGAACCAATCTACGCCACCGGAGACGGAAGGGTTGAAAAGGTAGATATTAAGTTTACCGGTTACGGAAATGAGATTGTAATCAACCACGGATTCGGGTACAAGACCCGTTACGCCCACCTTAAAGCCACCCTTGTTCACGTTGGAGACATTGTTAAGCGCGGAGATAAGATTGGTCTGATGGGCTCTACCGGAAAGAGTACCGGACCCCACCTCCACTATGAGGTTGAATATATGGGTTACAAGGTTAACCCTCTGATTTACTTTGACAACAAAATGACTCCGGAGGAGTATGACAGACTTATAAGCGGAAAGTAGTATGAAAGAGAGGAATAAGAAAATATTGAAATATTTTTTGGCGAGTATTCCGCTTGCTGTAATCTATTATATACTCTTTGCCAACATCCTATATTTTGGTAAGGACGCACAGCTTCTTAAGGCTAACCGTATGCGTGCCAAATTCCTGGATACCATAGAGTCAAATTACACCTCCCTGGACAGTTCTATAAAAGTTCTACAGGCTCGTGACGGAGAGATTTACAGAATGATATTCGGAGCGGAGCCTCAGGAGACACTCTATGATGAGGAGAGCGGAGAGGAGATCTCCATTGAGAGGGCAACCGCTCTGGCATCAGAGGTGCAGTTCTGCATAGACTCCATAAAGGGCAACCTGGCATATCTGGGTTCCAGCGCCCGTAACATTCCTTCAATAGTTCCGGTGGAGAATTTCAAACTCCACAAACTGGGTGCCTCAATGGGCAAAAAAGTGAGTCCGTTCCTTAAGAGCGTACTCTGGCATCCGGGTCTGGATATCTACGGAGACTTGGGAGACAGGGTTCTTGCAGCCGGTGACGGCGTGGTTGAGAAGGCCTCCACGTATGAGGACAAAAATGAGGGCAGAGTGCTCATTATCAACCACCTGAACGGTTACAAAACAAAGTATGCCCATCTGGATGAGATACTTGTAAAGGTGAATGATACGGTTAAGGTCCGCCAGCCGGTTGCAACGGTTGGAAGCACCGGAAGGTCACTCACTCCGCACCTGCACTACGAGGTCATACTGGGTGAGAGGCACCTTAACCCATCGGGATACTTCTTTGGTTCACTCCCCCCGGCAGAATACAGCCGCGCAATTCATATTAGCGAAAATTCCGGTCAGTCTTTGGATTAGTCTTCTCTCTTGACTATTTTTGCAGGGTATGGAAGAAGGTCAGAAATTATACTATACAATTGGAGAGGTCTCCGCTCTTCTTTCAGAGAACACCTCTCTGGTAAGGTTTTGGTCAGACACCTTTTCCGCCTTCATCAAGCCTGTCCGTAACAAGAAGGGTAACAGGCTCTTTACGGCAAAGGATGTGGAAAATTTCAAACTCATTCACCACTTTGTGAAGGATTTGGGAATGACTCTGGATGGGGCAAAGCTGAGAATGAAGCAGAACGCCACCGGAGAGGACAAGCGCCTGGAGGTGATTGGCCGTCTTAAACAGATAAGAGCCAAGCTCTTGGCGGTAACTGACGAGAACCCGGATGATGAATTTGAAATCCTAACAGATTTGGAAGATGGACCGGAAGAGAACTAGCATTCTTGCAAAGGACATATCCTCAGCGATAGAAAAATTTGCACCTCTCTCCACCCAGGAGGAGTGGGATAACAGCGGCTTTACCGTTGGTGACCCCAACTCAAAGGTGAACAAGGCACTCATTGCGCTTAACTGCACCCTGGATGTTGTACGTGAGGCGGTTAGCAAGGGGTGCGATATGATAATCACCCACCATCCTCTCATTGTTCATGACCCTTGTCTTAACATTCTTAAGGGAGATCCGCGCAGCGAGGCCATTATGCTGGCAATAAAAAAGGGAATTACAGTTTACTCCTCTCACACTCCGCTGGATAAGGCTGAGGGCGGACTAAATACCCAGATGGCTCTAAAGCTCTCACTTACAGATGTTGAGCTGCTGGTAGAGGGAGGGTTCGGCTGTGTTGGAAACCTCAAAAAACCGCTGGAGGCAAAGAGTTTCCTCACAAAAGTTAAGAGAGCCTTTGGCGCTCCGGTTGTAAGGTGCTCAAAACCCGTCGGGAAGAAAATAAGCCGTGTGGCGGTCAGCAGCGGCGGCGGACAGGGCTCAATAGGTGATGCACTCTCTAAGGGGGCGCAAGTGCTTGTTACGGGGGATGTTACGCACCATCACTTCTACTGCCCGGAGGGTTTTATGGTTGTGGACGTGGGGCATCACTTCAGCGAACTTGCTGCAATCAAAGTTCTTGAAGAGCTTGTTAAGAAAAATTTTCCTACATTTGCACTCCATTTGAGCGAGGCAGATTTAAGCCCGATATTTTATTATTAACTATGGCAACAAAGAAAACAAAAGCAACACCTGCAGTTGGCGGTGAGACCTTTACCTCTTTACAGATCTCCACAAAGAATGCAGACGCAATGGAGATGGAGAGAAAACTTAATCTCCTTTACAAGCTTCAGCAGACAGATTCTAAGATAGACAGCATTCACATGTTGCGCGGAGAGCTTCCTTTGGAGGTTCAGGATTTGGAGGACGAGGTAGCCGGTCTTAAGACTAAGCAGGCTTCTATTCAGAAAGAGATTAAGGAGATAGAGCAGTTCATCTCAGACAAGAAACATGAGATGGAAGAGTGCCGTGCTACAATTAAGAAGTACGAGCAGCAGCGTAACAACGTACGCAACAACCGTGAGTTTGAGTCTATTTCCAAAGAGATAGAGTTCCAGCAGCTTGAGAGCCAGTTGGCAGAGAAGAGAGCAAACGAGGGAACCAAAAACCTGGTTACTAAGAAGGAGGAGTTGGCCCTTGTAGGTGAGGAACTTAAGGGACGTCAGGCAGACCTTGAGGCAAGAAAGGAGGAGCTTGAGAATATTGATAAGGAGACACAGAAAGAGGTTGAAACTTTGGAGCAGGAGAGCAAGACATATCAGGAGCAGATTGATCCTAGAATGTTGGCTGCATACCAGAAGGTGCGCGGAAACGTTCGCAACAAGATGGCTGTAGTTACCGTAGTAAGAGGTGCTTGCGGCGGTTGCTTCAATAAGATACCTCCTCAGAGACAGCTGGATATTGATGAGAGCAGAAAGATTGTAGTTTGCGAGTACTGCGGCAGAATTCTGGTAAGTTCAAAGTTCCAGGATGAAGAGTCTCAGCCTGTTGAGGAGACAAAGACAGTTAAGAAAGCTGCAAAGAAGAAATAGTTGTTATGAAGCAAGAACCCTATATTCTGAGGGATCTCTTCTTCAAACACGTAGGACAGACATCCTCTTCCCCGCTAGGTTTAAGCATAGTGAAGGCGGAGGGTGTTTTTTGTACTCGGATACAAAGAGATATCTGGATTTTATCTCCGGAGTATCTGTGAGTAACGTAGGTCACGGAAGGAGGGAGGTGATAGATGCCGTTAAGGAGCAGATGGAAAATTATGCTCACCTGATGGTTTACGGAGAGATGATTGAGTCTCCACAAGTTCTTCACGCACAACTTCTTGCATCCATCCTTCCAAAGACTCTTCAAAGTATCTATTACGTAAACAGCGGAAGCGAGGCCAACGAGGCTGCAATAAAGCTTGCAAAGAGAGTAACCGGCAGAAGAGGTATTGTCTCCTGCCGCAACTGCTACCACGGAAGCACTCAGGGTGCAATGAGTCTGATGAGCAGTGAGAAGTTCAAAAACGCCTTCCGTCCGCTGCTTCCTCTTATAGACCACATCACTTTTAATGACATTGATTCTCTGAAAGTTATAACGGAGGAGACTGCAGCTGTAATCATTGAACCTGTGCAGGGTGAGGGTGGAGTTCAGATTCCTCACGATGGTTTTTTGCAAGCCTTAAGAGAGAAGTGCAACCAGACCGGAGCGCTGCTAATTTTTGATGAGATTCAGACAGGCTTTGGCCGTACGGGCAGGATGTTTGCCTTTGAGAAATATGGCGTAACGCCGGATATTCTGACACTTGCAAAGGCGCTGGGCGGAGGGCTTCCGCTGGGAGCGCTTGTCACCTCCAATGAACTTATGAAGGCCTGGCAGACAGATCCGCCACTGGGTCATATAACCACATTCGGCGGTCATCCGGTATGCTGCGCCGCCGCAATGGCATCTCTGAAACTTCTGCTGAGCCATCCGTGGATTGGGGAGGTGGAGAGAAAATCATTGTTGATAAAAAATCTTCTCTCTTCCCATCCTCTTGTAAAAGAGATAAGAGCCGCCGGACTGCTCATTGCCGTAGATTTGAAGGATGAAAAACTTGCAGAAAAAGTGCTATATTTACTCCTCGATGAGGGTGTGCTTACGGACTGGTTCCTCTTCCAACCAACCTCCTTTAGGATTGCTCCTCCGCTCTGTATAACAGATGAGGAGATAATGATTGGAGTTGAAGCTGTCCGCCGGGCACTGGACAAGTTAACACTTTAGATTATGGCAAAGAGAGACAGAAGAAACAGTGGCGAGATAGACTTAGAGGTATCCGCTTTGGAACACGGAGTTAAGGTTCCGCAGGCAATTGAGGTAGAGGCTTCCGTTCTTGGTGCAATGATGTTGGACCAGGATATAGTGGAGGAGCTTATGACATCACTCAGTGAGGAGTGTTTTTACAAGCAGGAGAACCGTCTTATTTTTAAGGCCATATATCAACTCAGCAACTCCAACTCCCCAATAGATATGATGACGGTTGCAGACCGTCTTAAGTTTAACGGAGACTTTGATGCGGTTGGCGGACTGCAATATCTTACTGAACTTACATCAGACATTGGTGCTGCGGTTCACGTTAACTACTACGCTAAGATCCTTGTAGATAAATATATACAGAGGCAGATGATCTCCATCACCACAGACTCCCTGCGCAAATCGTATGATGAGAGCGAACCTGTGGATGACCTTCTCAACACCCTGCAGCAAAAACTGTTTGACCTCTCTGAGAAGAACATGAGCCGCAAGGAGCAGAGCATAAGCGAGATCATTAGCAGCAAACTCAAAAGCCTGGAAGAGCTTCAGAGTAAGGAGGGTGGGCAGACCGGACTTCAGAGCGGATATGTTGCTCTGGATAAAGTAACCTTTGGATGGCACCCTTCAGACTTGGTAATTATTGCAGGACGTCCTGGTATGGGAAAGACCGCCTTTGTGCTTACCATGGCAAGAAATATGGCGGTGGAGTTCAACATTCCTGTGGCTTTCTTCTCTTTGGAGCAGGCTCCTACTCAGCTTATTGAGAGATTGCTGGTTGCGGAGACCGGTCTTCCTTCAGAGAAGATTAAGGGTAGCGTAAAGATGGCGCAGGCAGATTGGGTTCAGTTGGATGACAGCGTGCGCCGTTTGGTTGAGGCTCCTATCTACATAGATGATACACCTTCACTCTCCATCATAGACCTAAGGGCAAAGGCCCGCCGTCTGGTTAAGACCAACGGAGTGAAAATCATAATAATAGACTACCTCCAGCTTATGACCGGTTCCAAGGAACTCAAGGGAAACAGAGAGCAGGAGGTTGCAGAGATTTCACGTTCACTCAAGGCAATTGCAAAGGAGTTGGACGTTCCTGTTATTGCACTGGCTCAGCTTTCACGTGCTGCCGAGGCATCTACCGGAGGTTTGAAAAAGCCTCAGCTTACGCACCTTAGAGAGTCCGGAGCAATTGAGCAGGATGCAGACATTGTACTCTTCATACACCGTCCGGAGTATTACGGCATAGAAGATGTAAAGATGATGGAAGAGGGTATTACGGAGGTTATTATTGCAAAGCACCGTAACGGCCCAACGGGTGAGGTGGAACTTAAGTTCATCAAGTCTCAGATGAAGTTCGTAGACCGCAATGACACTTACAGCAGAGGCAGAGGCGGAGACTTTGGTGCAATAACTTTTGAGTCCAAAATTAACGGCCCGCAAATTTACCAGACTACTCAGGAAGATGAGTACGACAGTGACATTTAGTACTTTACATAAATGAAAAGGATTCTTGCTCTTTCACTTCTGTTGCTGTTTTCTCTGGGACTGGTTAAGGCTCAGGAGAATAATAACTATCCGTTTCAGAACGGAGAGCGCGTAGATTTTGTAATCAGTTATGCCTGGGGCGGAGTGATTACGGACGTGGCAAGTATGAATCTTAAGACACTCTATGAAAACGGGGTGTACAAGGTAACTATGACCGCCGGTACCTACCGTTTCTTTGATCTCTTCTTTAAGGTAAGAGAGTCTTTGGAGACCAAATTTTCTGAGGAGACTTTGCGTCCTTCATTCTTCCACAGAGAGGCGTTGGAGGGAAAGTACAGAATGAAGAACACGCTTACTTTCAACCCTTCAGACTATACCATAAAGAGCCGTACCCAAAAGTATGACAGAGTTCCTTATGATACTCTGCTAAGGGGAACGGAGAAAACCAAAGATCTGCTTACTCTCTTTTACTACTACCGCACGGTGGATTTCACAAACGCTCCCGTTGGTGAGAAGGTTCCTATGGAATTTGTTGTAGATAAGGAGATTTATTCACTCTACTTTATCTTTATGGGGAGAGAGAAGAAGCATATTCAGGGCGTTGGCACCTTCAATACAATGAAGTATCTGGTGAAGGTTGTACTTGGCAATGTCTTTGACGGTAAGGAGGATATGACCCTTTGGGTATCTGATGATAATAATAAAGTGCCGCTCTATTTTGAGGCTCAGTTAAGGTTTGGAAAGGTGCAGGGTCACGCCAAAAAACTATCGGGGACTAAGCATCCTCTCACCTCTAAAATCAAATGAAAAAGGGAATAATTGCACACGAGGGAGTTATTTCTGCAGAGACTGAAAGCCATTACAAAGTCTCAATCACATCCCGCTCCGCCTGTGCCGCCTGCCACGCAAAGGGGCTCTGCAGCGCCTCCGAGATGGCAAACAAAGTCATTGACGTGGAGAAAAGCCGCGCAGACGGCCTCTATAAGGTGGGAGACCGTGTAAACGTCAATCTGGAGGAGTCTATGGGTATGAAGGCCGTCTGGATTGTTTATGCCCTTCCGGCCATCATTTTAGTAACCTTTTTGTTATATTTGCAGCGCCTGACTCTGAGTGAATTGGTGGTGGGACTCAGCGTTCTGGGGGCTATTGCAATATACTTCATTGTGCTCTATCTGTTGCGAGGCCGCATAGGACGCAGTTTTCACTTTTCTATCAGCGGTTTGGAAGAAACAACTAACAAATAAATAAATGACTAATACCATTATTTTTACCATCGCCACATTGGCAGTTCTAGGACTGTTGCTGGCGATTGTGCTCTACATTGTAGCCCAGAAGTTCAAGGTAGAGGAGGACCCGAGGATAGATATCGTTGAGTCCATTCTCCCTGGAGCTAACTGCGGCGGATGCGGTAAAGCAGGTTGTAGAGCTTTTGCTGAGGCAGCCGTAAAGGAGGGGCTGGACACATGCTTCTGCCCGGTGGGCGGTAATCCTACCATGCAGAAAATTGCCGAGGCTCTTGGTCTTACGGTAGAGGCTAAAGATCCTCAGGTTGCCGTTGTAAGGTGCTCTGGTTCTTGTGATAAGAGAAAGAAGACCACCGTTTATGACGGCCTTGCCACCTGTTCAACTATTGCCTCTCTCTACTCCGGAGATACAGACTGTAAGTTTGGTTGTCTTGGAAGAGGAGACTGCGAGGCTGCTTGTAAATTTGATGCAATAAAAATTAATCCTGAGACCGGACTCCCGGAGGTTGACGAGGAGAAGTGTACCGCTTGCGGTGCCTGCGCAAAGGCTTGTCCTAAAGGCATTATTGAACTCCGCAACAAGGGTCCTAAGAGCCGTCGCCTCTATGTTGCCTGCCGCAATCAGGATAAGGGTGCGGTTGCAAGAAAGGCTTGTCTGGCTGCCTGCATAGGTTGCGGTAAGTGCCAGAAAGTCTGTGCGTTTGATGCCATTACGGTGGAGAACAATCTTGCTTACATAGATTACACCAAGTGCCGTATGTGCCGTAAGTGCGCAGCCGAGTGTCCTACCGGTGCAATCCATGAGGTTAATTTCCCTCCACGTCCCGCAAAACCTGCAGCACCTGCACAACCGGCAGCTGCTCAGCCTGTTGCACCCAAACAAGAAGTTCCACTTAATAAATAAAGAGTGATATGAGAACATTCAAAATGGGAGGAGTTCATCCTGCAGATAAAAAGATCTCAAAGGATGCAGCCATTGAAAAACTGCCTATTCCTAAGACAGTATATATCTCAATGGGTCAGCACCTTGGTGCTCCTGCAGAGCCGTGTGTGGCTCCCGGAGACAAGGTAAAGGTGGGCCAGTTGATTGCAAATGCAACGGGCTTTGTTTCTGCTCCGGTACACTCTTCAGTTAGTGGTACCGTTAAATCTATCGAGATGGTTAAAGATCTTGCCGGAAAACCGGGTAAGGCTGTTGTCATTGATGTTGAGGGTGATGAGTGGGTTGAGACAATAGACAGATCTGAGACCGTTGTTAAAGAGATTACTCTGGATAAAAAACAGATAGTTGAAAGAATTAAGGAGTGCGGAGTTGTAGGTTTGGGAGGTGCTACTTTCCCAACCAACGTCAAACTCTCTCCTCCTCCGACCGCTACTCCTACCTGCGTGATTATCAACGGCGCAGAGTGTGAGCCTTATCTTACATCAGACTACCGTGTTATGATTGAGAAACCGGATCAGCTTCTGATTGGAGGTACAATTCTGATGAAGGCTCTGGGTGTAGACAAGTGCTACATTGGCATTGAGGAGAATAAGCCTGAGGCTATCAAACTTCTTACTGAGAAAGCAAAGGAGTACCCTGGAGTTGAGGTTGTAAAACTCAAAAAGAAATATCCGCAAGGCGGTGAGAAACAGCTTATTGACGCTGTCATTGGAAAGAAGGTTCCTTCAATGGGACTTCCTGTAGATACCGGTGCTGTTGTTCAGAATGTGGGAACCGCATTTGCAGTTTACGAGGCTGTTCAGAAGAACAAACCTCTCTTTGAGGGCATTATGACGGTTACCGGAGATTGCTCAAAGCAGCAGCGCAACTTTGTTCACAGAGTTGGTACTCCTCTGAGTTTCATTATGGAGTATTGCGGCGGCGTTCCTGAGGATGCAGCCAAAATCATAAGCGGCGGTCCTATGATGGGCAAGGCCATTGTGAACATAGACGCTCCAACTCTCAAGGGTACATCTTCTATCCTCTATCTTACTGAGGCTCAGACAAAGAGAAAGCCTGAGAGCAACTGTATCCGTTGCGGAAAATGCGTAGGTGCATGCCCTATGGGACTTGAACCTTATCTGCTCAACAAACTCGGACGCAACAATATGTTTGACGAGTTGGAGGCACACAAGGTTTATGACTGTATTGAGTGCGGCTGCTGTTCATTCAGCTGTCCGGCATATATTCCTCTGCTGGATACCATCCGCCAGAGCAAGGCTGCAGTTATGAAGATTATGAAGAGCCGTCCGAAGAAATAGGGGCGGGTAATTAGTGAAATTTAAAATTGAACAACAATGAATAAACTGATTGTATCTCCTTCTCCTCACGTTCACGGGAAGGATAATACCAGGAGGCTGATGGGCGATGTAATTATTGCACTTCTGCCGGCCGTTCTGGTATCAATCTATTTCTTCGGGCTCTCTGCAATACACCTGGTAGCTGTCAGCGTAGTTGCCTGTGTTGCAGTAGAATTCCTTATTCAAAAGTTTCTCTTGAAGGGTAAGAGTTCAATTGGAGATCTCTCTGCTATTGTTACGGGAGTTCTGCTTGCTCTGAACCTTCCGGTATGTTCACCGTGGTGGCTTATTCTTATAGGTGCCGTTGTGGCCATAGGAATTGCCAAGATGACTTTTGGAGGATTGGGACAGAACATTTTCAACCCGGCTCTGGTAGCCCGCGTTGTACTTCTGGTCTCTTTCCCTATCCTTATGACTGGTTCCGCATTCCACGCTCCTGAGAGCGGTTACATCTTTGGTAACGCTCCTGAGTTGGTGGATGCAACTTCCGGTGCAACTCCGCTGGCTCTTGTAAAAGAGCAACTTGCAAAAGGAGTTGCAATGGATGAGATAATGAAGGATCCTAACCTTTCATACTCTCAGATGCTC
>CAMHRD010000003.1 GCA_946187365.1 uncultured Bacteroidales bacterium | reverse complement strand
CTCAGGCCGTCTGGAGTATTTCCGCGGAGAGGACAACATTATTGCTGCGGTAGATTACGCTCACACTCCCGATGCTCTTGAGAATGTGCTCAAGACTCTTAAGGCCTTAAAACCAAAGGGCGGGCTTACGGTAGTCTTTGGCTGCGGAGGTGACAGAGACCGCACCAAGCGTCCTGTAATGGGCTCCATAGCAGGAAATTATGCAGACAAGATTTTTGTCACAAGTGACAATCCACGCACGGAAGATCCTATGGCAATCATAGAGAACATTAAGGCGGGAATGGATGCGGAGAGCGTACTCAAGGCCAAGTTCATACCGGACAGAATTCAGGCAATTCAGAATGCGGTTATGAGCGCCAAGCCGGATTCCATAATCCTGGTTGCCGGAAAGGGACATGAAGACTATCAGATTATTGGAACAGAAAAACGCCACATGGATGACAAGGAGACCATTAGAGAGGCCTTCCGTCTGAGAGAACAGAACAATATGTAATTAACAGAATAATAGAGAGTTAGTATGATATATCATTTATTCCAGTGGTTTGAGAAGATGGGATGGGATTTCCCGGGAGCCAACCTTATGAATTACATCTCCTTCAGAAGTGCGCTCTGTATAATACTTGCACTGATCAACGTCTTTTGGCTTGGTCCAAAGGTTATACGCTGGCTTCAGAAGAAGCAGATTGGTGAGGAGATCAGAGACTTAGGTCTTGAGGGTCAGTTGGCCAAGAAGGGCACCCCTACTATGGGAGGACTCATCATACTCGCCTCCATACTTGTACCTGTTCTCCTATTCTGCAACCTTACAAGTGTTTACGTGTTGCTTCTCATCTTCACGACAGTTTGTTTGGGTGCAATAGGATTCAAAGATGACTCAATAAAGGTCTTTAAGAAGAACAAGGAGGGAATGAAGGAGAAGAGTAAGATTTTTGGGCAACTCGCTGTAGGACTGGTAGTTGGAATCACACTGCTTGCCAGCCCTCAGAATGTTATCCGTCTTTACAGTGAGAACCCTCACTCAGGCGGAAAGAGTGAAGTTGTAAAGGGAGTGGGAGATGAGAAGGTTATTTACTATCGCGATGTAAAGAGCCGTACCACCACCATTCCTTTCCTCAAACACAACGAGTTCAAGTACTCCTGGCTGGCTCCGGGAGAGGGTCGCTTCCGCGATTGGGCAACCAACGTCATCTATGTGATCCTCATAACTTTCATAGTAATAGCGGTTTCCAACGGCACCAACCTTACGGACGGAATGGACGGATTGGCCAGCGGCACAAGCGCAATAGTGGGAGTGACCATTGCAATACTGGCTTACCTCTCCGGTAACGCCATATTTGCAGACTATCTGAGCATAATGTATATCCCTAATACAGGGGAGATTGTAATCTTTATGGCAGCCTTTGTGGGTGCACTCATAGGCTTCCTCTGGTACAACACCTACCCTGCTCAGATATTTATGGGAGACACCGGCTCTCTGGCAATTGGAGGTATAATTGGCGTTGCCGCAATTATGATAAGAAAGGAACTTATGATTCCTCTGCTCTGCGGAATCTTCTTTATGGAGAGTTTGAGCGTACTCATTCAGAGATACTACTTCAAGTATACCAAAAAGAAGAAGGGAGAGGGTGTGAGAGTCTTCAGAATGAGCCCGTTGCACCACCACTTCCAGAAGGAGAATCCGGATGCAATAATCCAGTGGCCGCACCACGTAACACCTGAGGCAAAGATTACCGTACACTTCTGGATTGTGACAATAATCCTTGGAATTTTAACAGTGATAACACTTAAGATAAGATAGCGACAGATATGGGAAAGAAAAAGATTGTAATACTTGGCGGAGGAGAGAGCGGAGTTGGTTCTGCAGTTTTGGCAAAAGTGAAAGGTTTTGACGTATTCCTTTCAGACAGCGGAACAATAAAACCAAACTTCAAACAGACGCTCGCAAAGTTTGACATTGAGTATGAAGAGGGGCACCACACGGAGGAGAGAATACTCTCTGCAGATGAGGTAATAAAGAGCCCCGGCATACCGGAGGATAACCCTATGGTTGAGAGCGTTAGAGAGTATCGCATACCGGTTATCTCAGAGATTGAGTTTGCAGGAAGATATGACCATGCAAAGAAGATCTGCATTACCGGAAGCAACGGTAAAACAACCACCACTTCCCTTATCTACTATATGCTCAAGAACGCCGGACTGAACGTTGGTCTTGCCGGCAACATAGGAAAGAGTTACGCTTACCAGGTGGCTACGGAAAAGTTTGATTACTACGTAATTGAGCTTAGCAGTTTCCAGTTGGACGGAATGTACAGTTTTAAGGCAGACATTGCAATTCTGACCAACATTACTCCCGATCATCTGGACCGTTATGGCTATAAGATGCAGAACTATGTGAACGCCAAATTCCGTATAGTTCAGAATCTTACAGACAAGGAGTGCTTTGTCTTCTGCGCAGATGACCCTATCACCGCAGCGGAGTTGGACCGTATTGTTCTAACAGCCAAGAAGTTGCCGTTCACCCAGAAGAAGAAGGTAGACCAGGGAGCATACATCAATGAAGACCGTCTCTTTGTACGCTACGAGGAGGATGAGTACTCTATGTATCTGAAAGAGTTGGCTTTGCAGGGTAAGCACAACGTCTATAACTCCATGGCCGCAGCCATTGCAGCCAAGGCTGTGAACATAGACAACAAGGTAATCAGAGAGTCACTTATGAACTTCCAGGGAGTTGAGCACCGTTTGGAGAAGGTGCTCTCCATAAAGGGAGTTATGTATATCAATGACTCCAAGGCAACCAACGTAGACTCAGCGTGGTATGCCCTTGAGAGCATGACAACTCCGGTTGTTTGGATTGCCGGAGGAAAGGACAAAGGAAACGATTACTCTCCGCTTTACAAGTTTGTAAAGGATAAGGTTAAGGTTCTTATCTGTATGGGACTCCATAACGAGAAACTCCACGAATGTTTTGCAGACAAGGTAGATAAGATTATAGATGTCACAAGCGCAAAGGACGCAGTAAAAGCGGCTTACGAGAACGCCGTTCCGGGAGACACCGTATTGCTGAGTCCATGCTGCGCAAGCTTTGACCTCTTTAAGAGTTATGAAGACCGCGGAGAGCAGTTTAAGAAGGCTGTAAGAGAGTTGTAAACAATGGAAGAGAAGAGGAGTACAAAATTTGAAAAGACCCAGGAGGCTGTGGTGAACCGTTTGCACGGAGACCGTGTAATATGGATCATCTACTTCCTGCTTTGTCTTATCTCAATTGCCCTCATATATTCAGCCAGCAGTTCGCTGGCCTATATGAAGGGGAGCACAAACTTTGGGATTTTGATGAAGCAGCTCCGCTTTGTGGTCATAGGTTTTGTGGCTCTCTACGTATGTTACAAAGTTCCTCCAAAGTGGTACCGCCGCCTCTCATTCCTGCTCTACGGAGTGAGCGTACTGCTCCTTTTAATTACCCTGGTAGCAGGCAGTACCATGAATGACGCACAGAGATGGCTCTCCATTGGAGGTATCCAGTTCCAGCCGGCAGAGATTGCCAAGATTGCAATAGTTCTCTACCTGGCAAGAGCGCTGGAGGTTATGCAGATTGAGACCTACAAGCAGTTCCTCATTAAGATAATTGCACCTATAGGAGTTGTCTGCGTACTCGTTCTGGTGGGAAGCGTTTCCGCCGCAATGTATATGGCTCTGATTTGCTTTGTGGTACTTATCATCTCCGGAGTTAACTACAGCTATATCTTTAAGACTGGCCTTCCACATCTTCCCAAGAATGGATACCGCGGTGGAGAGATTCAGCAGGTTCTTCCAGAGCGAGCAGACTGTAAACACCTCAGCTCTTAGCAAGGCGGAACAGCAACGTCTTGCAGATGAGACCCTTCAGGCAGATATGGCGCAGATTGCAGTTAAGGAGGGCAAACTCATTGGAAAGGGACCGGGCAAGAGTACACAGTGTTACGTACTCCCTCACCCTTACTCAGATTACATCTACTCAATCATAATTGAGGAGTATGGATTATTGGGCGGACTGTTTGTAATGTTCCTTTATATCTGGCTCTTTTACAGGTGCGTAAGCATAGTGCGAGGGTGCCGCACCACCTTCTCCGCCATTACGGTGGGAGGACTTGGAGGAGTGATTGTAATTCAGGCAATGCTCCATATTCTGGTGAATGTGGGCATATTCCCGGTAACCGGTCACACCCTGCCGCTTGTCTCACTGGGAGGAACCTCCTTTGTGATTATAAGCGGAGCCTTTGGTATCATCCTCTCCGTAAGCAGAAAGAGAGAGGAGGCAGAGAGCATAATTCAGGAAAAGGAGCTGCAGGAGAAGGAGGAGAAGAGAGCAGCCAGAGAGGAAAAGAAGGCTGCTCAGAAGGAGGAGGGCCCAACAGATGAAGAGGCCCGCAACTTATTGGAAAACTTAGAGATTCAAGAATAGCACAGAGATGGAAAAGATAAAAGTCATAGTAAGCGGAGGCGGAACGGGAGGCCACATCTTCCCGGCAATCTCAATTGCAAACGGAATAAGACAGATTTGCCCGGATGCAGAGATACTCTTTGTGGGCGCAAGCGGAAGAATGGAGATGGAAAAGGTTCCTCAGGCAGGCTACCCTATCAAGGGCATACCGGCAAGAGGGCTCAAGAGACCTCTCTACTCTCTGGCAAATATCGGGGTCGCGATAGATTACCTCCGCTGCCGTTCTATGGCTAAGAAGATTGTGAAGAACTTTAAGCCAAACTTTGTTGTGGGAGTGGGCGGATATGCCTCAGCGGCAGTAGTTTCCGCAGCCGCAGCATTGAAGGTTCCGGTACTGCTTCAGGAGCAGAACTCCTTTGCCGGAATAGTGAACAGAAAGAATGCCGGCAAGGCTCAGAAGATCTGTGTTGCTTACGACGGAATGGAGAGATTCTTCCCTAAGGAGAAGATACTTCTTACGGGAAATCCTATACGTAAAGAGATTGTCCGCTGCACCCCTCAGATGAGAGAGGAGGGAATAAAATTCTACGGACTTGACCCTAACAAGAAGACCCTGTTTGTTGTGGGTGGCAGCCTCGGTTGCCGTACTCTCAACAACTGTATGATAAAGGCGGTGAGGGAGAAGGAAATCACAGATTTCCAGGTGATTTGGCAGTGCGGCAAGGCCTATAAAAAAGAGATAGACGAGTTTTTGAAATCTGAATCTCATGAGTGTGTTTATTGTACGGATTTCATTAGCAGAATGGACCTTGCCTACGCCGCCGCCGATGTTGTAGTAAGCCGTGCGGGAGCGGGCACAATCTCTGAACTTTGCGTTGCAGGAAAGTGCACCGTATTTGTTCCTTCACCTAACGTTTCTGAGGATCATCAGACACACAACGCAATGGCTCTTGTAAACAAGAACGCTGCAATGATTGTCAAAGATGTTGAGGCCGTGGAAAAGCTTATGGGTGAGGTAAAAGCGCTGCTTGCAGATACGGAGAAGATTAAACTTTTGGAGAAGAATATTCTCACTCTTGCCAAACCGGATGCTACCGCAGAGATTGCAAAGGAGTGCCTCTCACTTGTTAAGAAAGAGAAGCTTGAGGAGGTTTACTTCATTGGAATAGGAGGCATTGGAATGAGCGCCATAGCAAGGTATTACAACAGCAAGGGAATGAAGGTTTCCGGTTATGACAAGACCCCTAGCCCTCTTACCAAGGCTTTGGAGAGCGAGGGAATTGCTGTCCACTATGAGGATACTCCTTCTCTGCTTCCTAAGAGCACAAAGAACTCACTTATAATTTACACTCCTGCAATACCTTCAGATCTTCAGGAACTTGTAAAGGCTAAAGAGGGTGGTTATGAGCTCATTAAGAGAAGCCGTGCACTCGGTCACATTGCAAAGGGGCAGGTTTGTTTAGCCGTTAGCGGAAGCCACGGAAAGACAACAACAAGTACCCTTCTGGCTCACATTATTCAGAGCAGCGGAATGGGATGCAACGCCTTCCTTGGTGGAATTTCCAAGAACTACAACAGTAACCTTCTGCTCTCAAAGAACAATGTTTTGGTTGCAGAGGCAGATGAATTTGACCGCTCCTTCCATCAGTTGTTCCCTCATATTGCAGTAGTTACAGCAACAGATGCAGACCATTTGGATATCTACGGAACGGTTGAGGAGATGAGAAAGGCATACGCTCAGTTTGCAAACCAGATAGATGCAGAGGGTTATCTGATTGTTAAAGAGGGTGCCGTTCTGGATACCTCAAACGTTAAGGCAAAGGTCTTCACCTACTCATACAACAGCAGCAGCGCAGACTTCTACGCATCTGATATTGAGCCAATAATGAAGGAGGGCAAAGAGACGGGCCTTTTCAACTTCACTCTCCACACCCCTAACGGAGCAATTGCAACCTTAAGCGTTGGAGTTCCGGGTTGGGTGAACATAGAGAACGCCGTTGCCGCCTCTGCTATTGCACTGCTTCAGGGCGTTAAGGAGGAGGAACTTAAGAAGGCACTTGCATCATTCAAGGGCGTTGTAAGAAGAATGGACATACACGTAAACTCTCCAAAGATGGTTTACATAGATGACTATGCACATCATCCTCAGGAGATTGCAACAACAATCAGTTCCATTAGAGAGGCCTTCCCGTCCAGAAAGATGACGGCCATTTTCCAGCCTCACCTATACACCCGCACCAGAGATTTTGCTCCGGAGTTTGCCGCTGCACTAAGCAAGGCAGACAGAGTGATTCTTCTGGATATCTACCCTGCCAGAGAGCTTCCTATTGAGGGAGTTACATCTGAGATAATATTTGACAAGATAACGGCAAAAGATAAGGTTCTGATTAAGAAGGAGGAGCTGATGGCTCTTATGAAAGAGAGTGTGGAAAAGGGAGAAGAAGATCTGATTGTAACCTTTGGAGCCGGCAACATAGACAGATTTATAGAGCCTATAACTGAACTGATTAACAACTATTTGAAGAAGTAAACGTGAACAGAGTCTGGAAAAATACTTTGGTGACTGCACTCTACGTGGTACTTGCCGCTGTGGCGGTAACATACTTCTACTTTGCCTCCCAACTCAGAGAGAAAGGGAAGAGCGGTGAGGTGTGCAAAGCCATCAAGGTCACCCTGTTAGACAGTTCTCTGAACAAGTTTGTGACAAAGGAGGAGATTATTCAGATTATAGAGAGGTTCAACGGAGCAGTCATAGGGAAGAATATAGACAGTATCCCAATGCTCCAGATTGAGAATATGCTCAACCACCGCAGTGTTGTGAAAGAGAGCCAGATACATATTACTCACGATGGGCTTATGGAGGTATCTATCCGCCAGAGAAGACCTGTTATAAGAATAGAGACGGCGGAGGGAGGTTTCTATGTAGATGAGACATCTTACGTATTTCCGCTCATCCCTAACTACACCTCCTACGTGCCTGTCATTACGGGTAATATTCCGGTATCAAAAGACTCTCTCAACTGGATTAACCAGATGCTCTCTTTGGGATTGTTCCTGGAGCAGAATCCATTCTGGAACGCCCAGGTAGAGCAGATATACTTTAACCCGGAGGGAGAAGTTGAACTCTGCACACGCGTTGGAAAAGAGAGGATTATACTTGGAGACCTCAGCAACCTCAGTGAGAAGTTCTCCAAACTTTACTCATACTACAAAGGGGTGATTCCTAAAGTAGGATGGGACAAATATGAGACGGTCAACCTTAAGTATAAAGGACAGATTGTCTGCACAAAAAAGAGATAACACACTTAACATAAAAATTAACCAGTAACAATAAAAACAATATGAAAGATTTGATCGCTGCCATCGATCTCGGTACCACAAAAGTAGTTGCCGCAGTCGGAAAGAAAACTCCCCAGGGAGTGAAGGTGGTTGCCTACGCAGAGGCACCGTCCAGAGGAATAAAACGCGGAAGAGTGGAAAACGTAAAGCTTGCCAATCAGGCACTTAAAGAGGCCCTCTCAAGAGTTGAGAGCAAGTTAGACGGACAAAGAATCAAGAACGCGTTTGTAGGAATTGCAGGCCAGGATATCAAATGTATCTCCACCGCACCGTTCCAGACCCAGAGAAAGAACTTCAATGAGATGATTACTCAGGAGGAGATTCAGGAGATTACGGACAACACCTACAACACGGTTCTGGAAGACGGCTACAAAGTTATCTACTCCGTTCCTCAGTCTTTCAATGTAGACAACTATATGAGCGTCTCCGAGCCTATTGGAATGATAGGGCGCAACATTGTTGCAAAGTATAAACTCTTTGCAGGAAAGGAGAACTCCAGAAGAATGATAGAGAGCACTTTAGGGCTCTCACACGTAAAGCCTATCGAGATAGTGATAGAACCAATTGCTTCTGCAAAAGCGGTGCTTACAGAAGATGAGATGGAGGTGGGCAGCATTATGGTAGATATAGGAGGCGGTACAACAGATGTGATTGTTTACCACCACAATATCATCAGATATGCCGGCATCATTCCGTTCGGAGGCAATATAGTTACGGAGGATATCTGCTCAGGTTGCGGTATCTCACAGAAGAATGCGGAATACATTAAGACTCACTACGGTTGCTGCTTCGCAGATTATGCAGAGGCGGGCAAGAAGATTGTGCTTCCGTCTATGGGAGGTACGGGCGGAAAGGAGATTCAGATTAAGACCCTCTCCAAAATTATCCAGGCCCGTATGGAGGAGATTCTGGAGGCTGTATGCTGGCACGTAGAACAGAGTGGATTTAAGGATGTTATCCGCAGCGGTATGGTTCTTACCGGCGGCGGATCCAAGATGGGAAACATTACCAACCTTGCCAATTATGTTACTGGTTTTGAGGCAAGAGTGGCTACCCCTAACGCCTTCTCAATAGACCCTGCATCCTCTGAGGCAGCAAAGGATGCCACATCTTCAACGGCAGTTGGTATGCTCATTTACGCATTCCAGAAGATGGATGAAGAGGGTGTCTACTTCCCGGATTGTATGGAAGATGCAGCTAAGGTTGAGCCAACCATTACCCATCTGGAAAAAGATGAGAATAAGTTGTTTGGAGATGAAGCAGATGATTCAACAAAGGAAACTGTAAAGGTTGGGGCAGAGAGTGCAGAGAAGAAGGATAAGACAGGCAGAAAGGGAGGATTCTTCGGATTCGGCCGTGCTATTAAGAGCGTAAAGATAAAGAACGTTTTGGACGGAACGGGACTCTTTGACAATAATGACGAGGTTTAAAAGATTTGTACTATGGAACTTAGGGATGATAATTTTAATGACTATCCGTTAGAATTTCCACAGAGCAGCTCCATTATTAAAGTGATTGGAGTTGGCGGCGGAGGTTGTAACGTTGTTGCAGAGATTTACAAGACAGGTCTAAAGGATGTAGACCTGATGATTTGCAACACAGATAATCAAGCTCTAAAGAGCAACCCCGTAAATGAGAAAATCCGTCTTGGAACCCAGGGTTTGGGAGCAGGTCTTAACCCTAGGAAGGGTAGAGATTCAGCCCTTGCTTCCAAAGAGGAGATTATCCGTTCACTGGAGGGCAACATAGAGATGGTCTTTATAACCGCCTGTCTTGGAGGAGGTACCGGAACCGGTGCAGCACCTGTTATTGCAGAGATTGCAAAAAGCATGAACAAACTTGTGGTGGGCGTTGTCACCATTCCGTTCAGAGATGAGGGATCTGAGTTTATGAAGAGAGCTATGGGTGGTCTTAATGAACTCAAGAAGCATGTAGACTCCCTGCTTATCATAGATAATCAGAAGATTTATGATGAGTACGGCGATCTTCCTATGAAGATGGGCTTTAAGAAGGCGAATGATGTTCTTGTTACCGCCGTAAAGAGTATATCTGAAGTGGTTACAAAAGGCGGCGGTATAAATGTGGATATGAATGATGTCCGCATGATTATGGAGAACAGCGGAATGGCCATTCTGGGTATAGGTCATGCAAAGGGAGAGGACAGAGCAGAGAAGGCCGTAGAGATGGCTTTCAACTCCCCTCTATTAAATGACTGTGACTTAAAGACTTCCAAGGGTGCGTTGCTCTGCATCACCTGCTCGGATGAGAAGGTTACAATGGCAGAACTCCGCCAGGCTGTTGAACACGTTAACAGTTTTACCGGCTCTCCTACCAAGTTCAAGAGAGGTATTATCAATGACCCTTCTTTGGATGATGAAGTATTCGTTACCATCATAGCAACTGGCTTTGACGTTCTCAATCTGCCTAATATTCTGGATGATTCCATCATCATACCGGATGAGTTGGCAGAAGAGGGAAGTATAGACAAGGTAGTATGGACCCCTACTCCGGAACCAAAGAAAAAAGAGATAGAGCCTGTCATTCCAGCTATGCCGGACAAGCCTATCAGAAGAACCGGAAGCAACCGCCCTGTTTTGGTTACGGAAGATGAGAACGAGATTATTGAGTTGGAGAATGTTCCCGCTTACATAAGAAAGAGCAAAAAGAATAACGGCGGAATACAGACAGACATTGCCGCATTTTCCATTACAAACACAACAGAGGGGCAGGCTATCATACCTAACAACAGATACCTGCACCAGACTCAGGATTAACAGATTATGGCAAGACAAACAAGAGTGAGATTTGCGCCGAGTCCTACCGGACCGCTGCACATGGGAGGAGTTAGAACAGCACTCTACAACTACCTCTTTGCAAAACAGAACAACGGAAAGTTTATCCTCAGAATAGAAGATACAGATTCCCAGAGATTTGTTCCGGGTGCGGAAGCATACATACTGGAGGCTCTACAGTGGTGCGGTATTGTGCCTGATGAGGGTATTGTACAACAGGGTGTAAATGAGGATGGTACACCTCATTTCGTTCTTGCGGAGGAGAAGAGTGAAACCAACCCTCACGCTCCATACCGCCAGAGCCAGCGCAAGCCGCTCTACAGGCAGTACGCAGAAGAGCTTGTAAGTAAAGGCTTTGCATACTATGCTTTTGACTCCGCAGAGGAACTCAACCAAAAGAGAGCGGAGGCAGAGGCTGCTAAGCAGACCTTCATCTACAACTACGAGTCTCGCAAGCAGCTGCGCAACTCCCTTACTCTCAGCAAGGAAGAGACAGAGCGTCTGATTAACACAACCAACAACTGGACAATAAGGTTCAAGATTCCGGAGAACGAGACCGTTAAAATGAACGACCTCATCCGCGGAGAGATGGAGGTTGAGACCAACACTCTGGATGATAAAGTTCTCTGGAAGGCAGCAGACCAGCTTCCTACTTACCATCTGGCAAACATTGTAGATGACCACCTTATGGAGATTACCGAGGTTATCAGAGGTGCAGAGTGGCTCCCTTCACTTCCTCTTCACTATCTGCTTTACAAAGCATTCGGTTGGGAAGATACTATGCCGCGCTTTGCTCACCTGAGCCTTCTTCTCAAACCGGACGGAAAGGGAAAACTCAGCAAGAGAGACGGTGACCGTTTAGGTTTCCCAGTATTCCCTCTTAAGTGGGTAAATCCTGAGACTCAGGAGGTTTCCAGAGGTTACAGAGAAGACGGCTACTACCCTGAGGCCTTTGTAAATCTGCTTGCACTTCTGGGCTGGAATCCTGGCACAGAGCAGGAGATCTTCACCCTTGAGGAACTCATCCCTATCTTCTCATTAGACAGAGTTATCAAATCAGGTGCAAAGTTCAACGTAGAGAAGGCAAAGTGGTTTAACGAGCAGTTCTTAAGAAGAAGAACAGCAGCTCAGCTTGCCAAGGAGTTTGCCCCTACCGTTAAAGAGAAGACCGGCAGAGATTACTCGCAACTCTTTCTGGAAGAGGTATGTACGCTCATCAAAGAGCGCGCTCACTTCCCAACAGAACTCTGGGATATAAGCAAAGCGCTGTTCCTTTGTCCTGCAGGAGCTGCACAGGTTACGGCAGCAGCACGGCCAGAAATCCCAGTTGCAGTTTATGACCTGAATGACGTTAAAAAGTTCTGTACAGAGGAGAACAAAGCCCACGTTGCAGAACTCCTTAACCTCATTAAAGAGAGCAATTTTCCAACCTTCACAGACAACCAGCAAGAGCGCAACGCTCTGCTCAGCAGCCAGCCAGCAGACGCAGCCGCAACCTACAAAGAACTCTGTTGCAGCAAGATAGAGGAACTGCTTACCGGCTACATAAAAGCAAAGGAGTGGAAGATGGGACAGATAATGAACACCTTACGCCTCTTCTTTACCGGCAACACCAGAGGTCTTGGTATCTCAGATATCATCTACTTCATTGGTAAAGAGTGCACCATAAAGAGAATAGAGGCCGGTCTAAAAGCCTGCTAACAACGAATAAAAACAGAGGAATATGAAAATAAAGAACGTCATCATAGCACTCATAGCCCTGTTGATTGCTCTCCCTGCAACCGGACAGAGAAGCATCAAAAGGCTCAGCTTCAACGGAGTATCACTAAACAACAATGAGGAGTACTTTGTAAAACGCTTAACCAGAAAGGGTTGGAAAGAGACTCAAAGAGACAAAGAGAAGATTGTAATGAGCGGCAAGGTTAGCGGACTTCCTTCAACCATTGCAATAGTTCCCGGCAAAGGCACAGACAATCAGACCATTAAGCAGGTCATCCTCAGCACCGTAGAGGACACACCTGAGGCTACCAAGCTTAAATATGACGTCCTTAAAGATTGGATCATAGAGAACTATGATATCCCTGCTGTAGACAACCTCAAAGATGAAGAGGGAGATATCTCCTGCTACTGGGGTTCACTATCGGGAGGAGAGAGAGACAACTACCGTAACCACATCACACTCACCACAGTAGACAACAGCGTTGCAGTGGCAACATTCAACTTCAGAGAGACCCCGGCAGAGGCTACAATGGAATCTATCGGAGATGCTGTTGAGGGAATCGGGCAGAAAGTTTCCAATACAACAGACAAGATAAAGCAGGGCGGCAAGACTGTAAAAGACAATGTAGCAGGCAAATCCAAAGATGTTGCTCATAAGACCGGAGATGCACTTGAGGATTCCGGAGAGTGGGTAAAGAGAACCGCAAAGAAAGCCGCAAAGGGTGCAAAGGAGGGTTGGCGCGCCTTCAAGAACGCCTTCAAGAGCAACAAAGAGTAGATAGATGAAAAAGATAGACAGAATTGTCTCCTTAATTGCCATTGCTGTAATCCTCTTCACCGCTGCAACCGGCTGTTCACCAAAGAGAGCCAACATCGTAGAAAAGGTGAGAACAGCAATCGTAGAGCAATGGAATCTCCCCTTTGATTCTCTCTATCTGCAAAAGAACCAACTGCCGGATGCCGTTGTCTATCTTCCCGCTCCGCCGGATACCACATCTGATATCTTCAAAGAGGATTACAACCGCTGGCTCTGGGGCAAAACCGTCCGCCCTACTCCGCGCGGAAAGCAGGCCAGCATTGAGTCACTTTACGGCATTGTAAGAATGTGCACCATCTACTCTGAAGTACTGGGCTTAAAGATTGATTCTCAAACAACTCCGGCCATCTACCGCTTTATGCTCTACGTTGGAGAGACCGGCCATCAGTGCACCAACAACGCAAAGCAAACCTATATGCGCGTCCGCCCGTTTGCCCGTGCCAACGAGAAAGTTTGGGGAGAGTTTGACTATGACGAACTCCGCAACAACGGCTCATACCCTTCCGGTCATACCGCCCTCGGCTGGGCCACAGCACTTGCTCTTGTTGAGGTAGCCCCGCAGCTCCAAGACACCATACTCAGAAGGGGTTACCAGTATGGAGAGAGCCGCGTAATTGTGGGCGCCCACTGGCAGAGCGATGTCTATGCCGGCTACAACGTTGCCTCTGCGGCAGTTGCGGCAATGCACAACAATCCCCGCTTCATCTCCCACCTCAAAGCCGCCCAGAAGGAATACAACCGCCTCACTGCCAACCAGAACGGCCCGGTCTATCATC
>CAMHRD010000002.1 GCA_946187365.1 uncultured Bacteroidales bacterium | reverse complement strand
TACGAGACTCTTGCAAAGAGAGAGAAACTCCAGGTAGACCGTCAGAGAGCAAAATTGGAGAAGAACTTAGGTTCTATCGCAGATATGAGTCGTCTCCCATCAGCACTGTTTGTTGTTGATGTTCAGAAAGAAGCCAATGCAGTAAAAGAGGCTAAGAGACTGAATATTCCTGTTATCGCGATGGTTGATACCTGCTGCGACCCAACTCCGATTGATTATGTTATCCCTGCAAATGACGATGCAGCAAAGAGTGTTGCTGTTGTTGTAGGTGCACTTTGCGGCGCTATTGCCGAGGGTCTTGAGGAGAGAAAACTTGAGAGAGAAAAGCAAGCTGCAGAGGAAGAGAAAAGGGCTAAGGATAAGGAACTTGCAAAGATGGAAGGAGACAAGAAGGCTTCCGATTCAGTTCCTGAGGGAAAGAAAATCCGCCCAAGAAGAAAAGTAAATACAGAGGATGCAAAGCCTGCTAAAAAGGCAGAGCCTAAAGCAGAATAAGGAGGATAGTTATGGATATTAAAGCATCAGATGTAATGAAGTTGCGTCAGATGACGCAGGCCGGTATGATGGACTGTAAGAAGGCTCTCATTGAGGCTGACGGTGACTTTGACAGAGCAAAGGAAATCCTTAGAGAGAAGGGTAAGGTTGTTGCTGCAAAGCGTTCAGACAGAGAGACTACTGAGGGTGCAGTTCTGGCACGTACAAACGCCGAGATGAACAAGGCCGTTATGGTTTGCCTCGGTTGCGAGACTGACTTCGTAGCAAAGACTGACGGATTCCAGGCACTTGCAAACGGAATAGCAGACGCTGCTATGGCTGAGTATCCTGCAGACCTTGATTCTCTGAAGAAATGCAAACTCGGAGACATCACAGTTGACGATGCAATTATGGATCAGACAGGTAAGAGCGGTGAGAAACACGTTATTGCCTGCTATGAGAAGGTTGAGGCTCCTTACGTTGGCTACTATGTTCACAGCAACAAGAAGGTGGCTACCATTGTAGGATTCAACAAGAAGATTGCAGATGACGCTGTTAAGGAGATTGCAATGCAGATTACCGCAATGGCTCCTATAGCTGTTACCGCAGATGAGATTCCTCAGGCAAGAAAAGATGAGGAGTTTGCACTTGCAGTTAACAAGACTAAGGAAGAGCTTGTAAAGAAGGCTGTAGATGCCGCTCTTTCTAAGGCCGGTCTCAATCCTAACCACTTTGACAGTGAAGATCATATTGAGAGCAACACTGCAAAGGGATGGATTACCGCAGAGCAGGCAGAGCAGGGACGTAAGATCATGAAGGAGGCTGCTGAGCAGAAGGCTGCTTCACTTCCTGAGGCAATGATTCAGAACATTGCTAACGGTCGTCTTCAGAAGTTCTTTAAGGAGAAGACTCTCAACGAGCAGATTCTTGCTCTGGGAGACGGGAAGGAGACAGTTTCTCAGTACCTGAAGAGAGTAGACCCTGAGGTTAAGGTTGTTGCCTTCCACAGATTCTCTCTGGCAGACTAAGGAGACATAAAATAAGTCTTTAAAAAGGGGTAGACGGAACGATTTTTGGTCTACCCCTTTTTATTTTTTTGTATCTTGCACCCAAATGTGTTAAAAATATGAAGACAAAACAAATATTCCCGTTCCTTTTAATTGTTTGCCTTTTAGTTGGCAACAGCCTTTTTGCTCAGAGTAAGATTGATGAGAGATTCAATGCTTTCTCTCAGCTTCTCTCTCCGGAGAAACTTTATCTTCAGACAGATAAGGAGACCTACTGCGTGGGAGATACCCTATGGTTCAAAGGTTATCTTGTAAACAACTCTCTGTTGTCTGAATTTCCGGAGAGTAACTTTATTTACGTAGAACTTTTAACCTACTACTATAACAAGAATGTCTATTCAAACAAAGTAGAAGAGACAAACCGTATGGTTCAGAGAGTAAAGATTAAGAGGCGTAACGGTGTACTTCAGGGCTACATTGTCTTGGACGGTGATATGAATACCGGAGTCTCCATCCTCAGAGCATACACATATTGGGGACTTAATTTCCCGGTAGATTATATTTTTACACGCAGAATTACGGTTATAAATCCTATAAAGGATAACTTTGTAAAAGATCTTGTAGATCATAAAGTAAGAGAGACGGAAGAGTATACAAAGGTTGGCGTTCAGAATCCTTTCAAACGTGAGAAGGTAGAAACTGCAAAGATAGACTGTCAGTTCCTTCCTGAGAGCGGAAGATACTTTGCAAACGTTAAGACAAAGATTGGTGTAAAGAGCATTAATGAAGAGGGTTTTGGAGAGAAGGTTACCGGAGAGGTTTTCACTTCAGACGGCAAGAAAATTACTGAGTTTGAAACAAATGACTTGGGAATGGGCTCTTTTGCCTTCACCGCTGAGGCCGGCAAAAAGTACTATGCTATAGTTAAAGATAATAGGGGTGTTGAGGAGAAAATCAATCTCCCTGCTGTTTCATCTACCGGAGCTCAGATAAACGTTTCACGCAAGGGAGACAACTTCATTGCAGAACTTTATGCAACACCGGATCTCAATGCAGATTCACTCCGTTTCATACTCTCCAACGGCTCTGAAATTTTCTATGACGGAGCATTCAACCAGTCTACAAAAGTTGCCCTTCCAATACTGAAAATGGCTGAGGGTATTAACGTTGCAACAATAGCAGACACTAAGGGAAATATCTATGCAAAGAGACCTCTCTTTGTTCTTCCTGCAGATGAAGGGAATGTGGATATAAAGACAGATAAGGATATTTACTCTCAGAGAGAACTTGTTACCTGTACAATAGATTTGAATAAACCTGTAAGCGGTAACTTCTCCGTTTCAGTTACGGATGACAACCACGCTCCTTATATGGGGGTAGAGAACAACATTATCTCTTACATGCTCTTATCTTCTGAGATTAAGGGATATGTGGAGAATCCTCAACACTATTTTGACCGCTCCGTTCCTATTACAGAGAGAGAAAAAGATTTGGATCTTATGATGATGACTCAGGGTTGGGAATACTATGACCTTCCTGCAATCTTTAAGGCTCAGTTTGAACTCCCGCAGTTTGGTAAGGAGTATATTCAGACAATAACAGGAAAGGTTAGAAAGGCTAATCTGAGAAGAGGTAAGTCTTCAATTGTCTCTTTTGTAGCACCTTCCATTGGATTCACCGCAATGGGTCAGTTGGATTCTGCAGGATACTTTGAACTTAAAGACGTAGATTTCCCAGACTCCACTCTATTTATTGTAAATGCTGTTAGTACCGGCGGAAGAAAGTCTTTCATTCCATCTATTTCTGAGGATTCATTTGCTCCAATCATTCAATACAACCGTCACAAAAAGAGGGTAAACTACTCAGATGAAGACGCTCAGTATATGATTCAGAACTACTATAATACAGGCGGAGATAAGGTTTACCAACTGGATCCTGTTTATGTAACTTCTCAAAGAATGGTTAAGGCAAATGACAATCTTTCTCCGTTCCCAATTCAATACTTTAAGCAGGGTCAGTTAAAGACTGAGGAGGATCTTAAACCGTTCATTGGATATGATGTAATGACATACGTAATAGAGACTTGCCAGGGTATCAGATTCTCAACAGATACAGTAACCGGAGAGAGAAAACTTGTCTCAAGAGTTGCAGGTGTTGCCTCCAACTGGGAGGTGGAAGATATGGCTGAAGTTGTAGTATTCATTAACGGATTTCAGGCTCAATCTTCCAATGAACTGGAACAATATAATGTAGATGAACTTGAGGCATTTGTTCACCTTCAGGGTGCAGACGCCGCCCCGTTCGTCCCAATGATAGAGGGCAGCGCTTCTCTAAGAAGGGTGATTATGATTAAGACAAAACCAAGCGCAAAGACCGGTATGCCAAAAAATGTAACAAAGGGCTATCCTATGGGTTGGCAGAGACCTAGAAGTTTCTACTCTCCTGCTTACGATGTTTACGGAAAGGGTTTGGTAAGATATGGAACAGATAAGAGAAGCACCGTTTATTGGAATCCGAATATTGAAGTTGAAGATGGAAAGGGAGGTTTCAAGTTCAATACTTCAGACGGCAACTCAAATTATACAGTTATTCTTGAGGGAATTACAAACGATGGTGAGTATATCTTCAAGAAGACTGCTATTAAGAGAAAATGAGATTATTAAAAACTGAATATTATGAAGATCAGATTCTACATGAAAGCAAAAACACTGTTGCTTGCAGCGGTGATGGTTTCATCAATGTTGTTTATTGCAAGTTGCGGCGGCGGCGGTTCAAAATCTTTGGATCCAACTCCAACTCCAACTCCAACCCCAACGGTATCAAAACAATGCACTCTCTCTTCTTTTCAATTTAAGGCAGCTTCAAATGCTGGTCTTGCCACCAGTCCATCTGCTGTAATTGCAAAGATTCAGAGCAGAAATCTTGTTTTAATTACTGTTCCGGAGGAGGTAAACTTAACATCGCTTATACCAACCTTTGGAATTAGTGATAAGGCTACTGCAACAATTGGCGGAACGGCAGCTACTTCCGGAGTAACGGCATTTAATTTTACAAACGATATAGATATGGTTGTAACTGCTGAAGACGGAAGGTCTTCAAACAGATATACCATTTTGGTTAAGAAGGGAAACAACACAATAGACTCTCAGGTTTACGGTGTAATGTCTAAGTACAACATTCCTGGTATATCCGTTGCCTGCACAAAGAATGAGAAACTTGTCTTTGCAAACGGTTACGGCTTTGCAAACATAGATTCATCTCCAAAAGTTAAAGTTACCCCAAATCATCTCTTCCGTTTAGCCAGTGTTTCAAAAGCCCAGACCGCTCTCTGTATAATGACATTATACGAGGAGGGTCTCCTTTCTCCGGAAGATTATGTTTTTGCCCCAGCCGGAGCCAACGGAGCAGGTAGCCCTGAGGGAATACTTTACAGTATGTATCCGGGAACTCATGGACTCCGCGTAGATAAAATTAAAGTAAAACACCTTCTCACCCATACTACAGGATGGAATTATAATACAACCGGAGGCGAGGATCCTATTTTTACGGGAGATTCCAGATTTTACGGTAAGAGCCTTGTAGACCGAGTTAAATATATGGTAGGAACAAATACCAGCAATGAGCCGGGAAGCTCATATTCTTACTACAATCTTGGTTTCTGCGTACTGGGTCAGATAATTGAGAAAATTACCGGAAAATCTTACGAGACTTATCTTAGGGAGGTTACCGCAAAGGCAGGAGTAAAGGATATGTGGGTTGCAAGGACAAAGAAGGCGGAAAGACGTGAGAATGAGTGTGTATATTATTCACAAACAGCAGGTAATGACGGTTACGGCAACGATATGACCGTAGTTGCTGCCTGCGGTGCTGTAATTGCCTCCGCACCTGATCTTATGCAAGTTCTTTGTTCTGAAGATTATGGAACGGTTGTTCCGGATATTCTTAAGAAAGAGACTCTGGATATGATGTACACCAACTGGACGTCCAGCTCTCCGGGAGGTTACGGTTATGGCTGGAGAATAGGACACAACACTCTTACAAATTGGGCTTCATATCACGGAGGAAACATTGCTGGTACTGCAACCATTTGGGCAAGAGGGAAAAACGGAGTTAACGGAGTTTTGCTCTGCAACTCCAGAAGCAACATAAGTGATTTTGATACAGCTATCTACGTTGCTCTCAACTCAATAATGGGAACAATATATTCTTCTTACTAAAGAAGCTGAATGTCACAACTAGGACTGGCAAGCAGAACACTACTCTTTCCCTATTGGCTTATCTTAGTCATTAGGAACAAGTTATACGATAAGGGTATACTGAAGGGAGAACGTTTCAGTATACCCGTTATCTCTGTAGGCAACATTACCGTAGGGGGTACGGGCAAGACCCCTCATACGGAGATGCTTGTGCGCGAACTCAGAGGAAAGTATCGTCTGGCTGTAATTTCAAGAGGATACAAACGCAAGAGCAAAGGCTTTCACGTTGTAAAAATTACGGATGATTTCACTCTCTGCGGAGACGAACCCCTGCAGATAAAAAAGAAATTCCCGGAGATAACCGTTGCGGTTTGCAAAGACCGTAACTACGCCATTCACAAGGTGGTAGAGGAGATGGGGGTCAATCTTGTAATATTGGATGACGCCTACCAGTACAGAAAGGTGATACCGTCTTTCAACGTGCTGCTCATCAACTACAACAAAACCATTGTGGGTGACAATCTCCTCCCGATAGGGAACCTTAGAGACCTCCCTTCACAGGCCAGAAGGGCAGATGCGGTGATAATCACAAAATCTCCCGATTTCAGCTTTTTTGACGGTAACGAGGATGATGAGAAGGGGCTAGAGATAACAACCGAGCAGGAGCAGGTGTGGCGCAAATCACTTAAACTCAAGGAAGAACAGAGGCTCTACTTTTCCACCTCCCTCTTTGAGGCGGCTCAGCCTCTCTTCCCGGGTATATGCAATGTGCGCTATATCTATTCAAAATTTGCAGTGGCCTTCACCGGCATTGCAGACGATTCGCTCTTCCGTTCGCAATTGGGTTCCACCCACAAAATAGAGGAGATACTCAAATTTAAGGATCACAAAAATTTCAGCCGCTCAAACATCCGCTCAGTTGAGGCAATGGCCCAGCGTCAGAAAGAGGCTGCGGTCATTACAACTGAAAAGGACAGCATGAGGCTGAAAAATAACAAGCACCTCTCCAACCAGCTGAAAGAGAAGCTCTTCTATTTACCTATCGGGAGTAAAATAATACCAACCGTAAAGAGGGAGGAGTTCCTCAGTGCGGCGGTGATGCCTCCAAAAACAGAGAATAAATAATCAATTCAATATTACTTTTATGACACAAACAAGGAAACCTAATTATGCAATTCCGCTCGCCTGTATAGGCTTTATGTTCTTTGCGGTTGGTTTTGCACTGGGACTTAACGGATACCTTATTCCGCTTCTTAAGTCCTCACTCAATGTCTCCGGAGGTGCCTCTTACCTTATTCTTTTTGTAACCTTCTCCTCCTTCCTCATTTTTGGATATCCGGCAGGAAGCATCATTAAGAAGATTGGATACAAGAAGACAATGGCCCTCTCGTTTTTGATATTCACTGCAGCGTTCCTGCTCTTTGTATGGCCTGCTAAAATTGCAAATGCCAATATGGAGGGTGACGTTGTGGCTCAAAGTGTAAGAATCAAATGTCTGGTACTCTTCCTAATTGCTTCATTTATAAGCGGATTGGGAAACACCGTCCTCCAGGCAGCCATCAATCCTTACATTACCATTCTGGGTCCTTTAGAGACCGGCGCCAAGAGAATTAGCATAATGGGTATCTGCAACAAACTTGCTTATCCTATTGCTACTCTGTTCCTTGCATGGCTTATAGGTAAATCTATAGGTAATGCACAGGTTGGAGATATCATCAAACCTTTCTATGTAATTGCAGCCATCTTCTTTGTTCTGGGTATCCTCGTTCTATTTGCTCCGCTTGAGGAGATAAAGGCAAAAGGAGAGGAGGAGGGCCATGAGGAGGATTGCCCATACGCAGCAGGCAAGACCTCAATCTGGCAGTTCCATCACCTGGTTTACGGCTGTCTCACACTTTTCTTATATGTTGGTGTTGAGACTTTGGCTCTGCAAACTCCTGTAGATCTGGCAAGTACACTGAATCTACCTAATCCTGAGCTCTATCCTTGGCTTCCTTCAATAGGTATGGTGATTGGTTATCTCTGCGGTATATTGCTCATTCCTAAGAAACTTTCTCAGGAGAGCGCCCTCAAGATTTGCGCCTGGATAGCCGTTGTTGGAACCCTTTGCTCACTCTTTGTGCCTGCAAGACTTTCAGTCTGGTTCCTCTTCACTATGGCTTTGGCCTGCTCACTCATGTGGCCTGCTATATGGCCTCTTGCTATGGCAGACCTTGGCAAGTTCACCAAGAAAGGTGCTGGCTTACTGGTAGTTACAATCTTTGGCGGAGCCGTTATTCCGTTCCTCTTTGGTCTTCTGAAAGACTTCCTTCAGAACTCTGCAGGGCTGGAGCCGGCTCAGGCAATTCAGTATGCATACCTCATTGCATTGCCATGTTTTCTGGTAATAATGTGGTACGCTTACCGTGGTTATAAGATTAGAAAGTAGTTAAAGAATGCAACGAAATTTGATTTTTTTGCATCATTTATTGTGATTTGTCAGAATTATTATATAATTTTGACCCGTTATTTTTAGACCAAAATAAAAGAAAAAACACTTTAACCAAATAAAAATTAACTATGTTCAAACAAACAAAAACTAACAGACATTTCCGTCTGGGCGTTGCTTTCCTTTTGGCAGTTATGCTGTCTATTGGTGAGGTAATAGCACAGAACGTAAATGTTAGCGGAAAGGTCACCGATCAAAACGGTGAGCCGGTTGTTGGTGCTGCTGTTCTCGTAAAGGGCACTAAGACCGGAACAAGTACGAACGTAGACGGCCGCTATACAATTAAGTGTGCCTCTAACGCTGTACTTGTATTCCAATCAATTGGTTACACCACTCAGGAAGTGGCAGTAAACAACAGAAGTGTGGTTAACGTAGTCCTCAGAGATGACGCTGTTCAGTTGGACGCAGCAGTCATCACTGCAGAGTATGGTATGAAGCGTGTACAGCGTTCCGTAGGATCAGCCGTACAGAACGTTAAGGCTACTGATATTCAGGAGTCAGGACGTGACGCATTCGTTGCCGCTCTCCAGGGCCGTGTTGCCGGTATGACCGTTACCACCACCAGTGGTGCTCCTGGTGCATCCACCAGCGTAGTGCTGCGTAGTGTAACATCTATTTCCGGAAACAACCAGCCTCTGTACGTTATTGACGGTGTGCCAATGAACAACAGCACCTTTGATGCACGTAACGGATTCGCCGTTGATGACCTTGATGCAGGTGGAGTTAAATTCTCCAGTTTGTATGAGGACTTCTCCTCAAGAGGAAACGACCTCAACCCGGAGGATATTGAGAGCATGACCATCCTTAAGGGAGCTGCAGCTGCAGTGCTTTATGGATCAGATGCTTCCAACGGTGCTATCGTTATCACTACTAAGAAAGGTAGTGCTGGTAAAGGAAAGGTTACCTATAGTAACAACCTTACCTGGTCCAAGAGCTACGGTTATCCAAAATCTCAGACCGAGTTCGCTAACGGACAGTATGGTATTACCAACTACTACTACACCAGCCGTTTCGGAGGCAGATATCCTACCGACGGAAGTGTAAAACTTTATGACAACGTAAAGGCTATTCTTCAGACCGGATTTGCTCACCAGCACAATGTATCTGTTGAAGGTGGTACAGACAAGGTTACCGTTCGTGGTGCTGCTTCTTATCTTGATCAGAAAGGAACAGTAAAGACTACCGAGTATACCAAGTTGAACATCACCCTTTCCGGAAAGGCACAGGTAACCAAGTGGCTGAACTTTGACGCCATGATGGGTTACACAGAGACTTCCAACAGCAAGGCCCGCAAGGGTAACATCGGTGTTCTCCGCAGAGCTTACATTTGGCCTATCGTAGACGACATGAGTCAGTATCTTGATGAGGACGGAGTTCAGATGAAACTTCCTTCTTACTATACAGACCATGACCTTTACAACCCTCTGTATGACTTGTACAAGAACCGCAACCATGACGGCACAAAGAGATTCTTGACAACTCTGGGTGTAAACATTACCCCAACCAAGAATACCTATATCAGCGCCAAGTTAGGATGGGATAACTCCAAGTCTACTTACGAGAACCACTATCATCCTTACTTTGCAAACCGTGACAACGGTGATTACGGCAAGGCCGGAGGTTACAACCTTTCCAAGTATGACATGGCAGACAAGTCAGTGAACGTACTTGCAGGTTACAACAACCAGTGGGGTGATTTCACCTTCCGTGCTCAGGTTGGTTACCACCAGCAGGAGAACTACACAGAGAGCCTCTCTACCTATGGTACTAAGTTTACAGCCGTAGACTTCTACTCTCTGGCAAACTGCGATCCTCAGACAGTAGTAACTCGTGAGCATCATGCTAAGAGAAGAATCCAGGGTATTTCCGGATCCATTGAATTGGGCTGGAAGAACATGGCCTTCTTGAACTTTAGAGGACGTAATGACTGGTCTTCAACTCTTCCAAAGGATAATCGTTCATACTTCTATCCTGCAGTTGAGGCTTCCTTCATTGCAACCGAGCTTCCGTTCTTAAAGAACAATGATTATATCTCATATTTGAAACTCAGAGCTTCCTTTGCAGAGGTTGGTAAGGATGCAACTCCTAACGCTATCTATCCTGCTTTGGAGTCTACAGACAACATTGGCGGCGGTTTCAAGTACGGCTACACCGGTCCTAACCCAACCCTGAAGCCAGAGATGAACGACGAGACCGAGATTGGTTTTGAGGCACGTCTTTTCAATGACCGCGTAAATATGGACTTCTCTTACTATTGGAGAAAGTGTAAGAACCAGTATGTAACAGACTTCCGTCTGTCATACGCTACCGGTTTCGTATTGAATAACATGAACGTAGGTACCTTCAAGACCTGGGGCTGGGAGTTCCACATTGATGGCGACATCATCCGCAACTCTTCAGGTTGGAGATGGAACGTAGGTTTGAACTTAGACCACAATGATTCTAAGGTTACCTACCTCCCTGAGAACGTATCCGAGTACTATAATCCTTACACCTGGATCCTCAACGGTATTCGTAACGGTGTGAAGAAGGGCTATCCTATCTACGCCATGACAGGTTATGATTATGAGCGTAATGATAGGGGTCAGGTATTGATCAGTGCTACCACCGGTCTTCCTCTGACTAAGGCCGAGTGGGTTTACATAGGTGACCGTAACCCTAAACTGAAATACGGTATCACTTCATCTTTGAGCTGGAAGAACTTCCGCTTCTCTATGTTGCTTGACGGCCGTTTTGGTGCCTCTATCGTAAACGGAACCAAGTACAACATGATGGTTAACGGAACAAGTAAGGAGTCTGTAGAACTCCGCCAGACCGGAAAGTACATCTTCACCGGTGTCCTCAAGGACGGCAACGAGAATACAGCCAACCCTACTCCTAACAACATCATCGTTGACTACTCTATCATGCCTAGCTACTTTGCCGGTGCAGATATCTCCTGGTTTGAGAAGCATGTGAACTACCTCCGTCTGAAGGAGTGCCGCTTCCAGTACACCGTACCAAAGAGCTGGCTGCAGAATGCAACTCACAACCTGCTTTCAGCAGCAAGTGTATGGGTTAGTGCAAACGACCTGTTCACCCTCACTAACTACTCAGGTATTGATCCTGTAGGTAATGCCAACTCTGCCGCTCTCGGTGGAACCGGCGGATTCGGAATGGACTGGTGGGGAACTCCTACACCAAGAAGCATTTCCGTAGGTATCAACTTAACCTTCTAATTAAGAAAGGAATATGAAAAAGATATATACTATAATTCTTATTGCAACACTTGGTTTGTTTACCACAGGTTGTGATCACTATCTGGATGTTAACAAGAACGTTGATGCTCCGGATGAGCAGCAGGTGGAGGATTACATGTATCTGGCAGGTATTGAGTCTGCACTTCAGGGTCTGTACTGGGATATCCGTGCAACTGGCGTTCTCTCTCAGATGATGGGTACTTCTTCCTACACAGGTTTCTGCAACAACTACTGGACTCCTTCCGATTCCGGTGGAGAAATGTGGAGAGTAACTTACTGGCTTCAGGGTATGAACCTTGAGAACCTTATCAAATACGCTGTTGATCATCAGCGTTGGACTATGGCCGGTATAGGCTATACTCTTAAGGCTCACTCTTGGGACGTAACCACAAAAGAAAACGGAGAAATGCCTCTCCGTCAGGCTTTTGTTCCTGGAGTACTCGCTTTTGACTATCAGTATCAGGATGAGATTTATGACTCCATTCAGTCATGGGCTCGCCGCGCTATTGAATATTTTGAGATGACCGATAATACCAATTACGGCTCTACTCTTAAGGATTACGATATCATTTACGGCGGCAACAAGACCAAGTGGCTCCAGTTTGCTCACGGTGTAATCTGCCGTAACCTGGCTTCTCTTACCAGAAAGAGTGACTTCCTTTCCAAGTATGCAGATGAGTTGATTGCTCACGGAAAACTCGCAATGCAGAGCGTAGCTGATGACTGCGTTATGCAGACCCCGGGCGGTGGAGCAGATGCTCAATTTGGCGCATACAATAACTTCTGGTGCCCTAGAAGAGGTAACCTTAGCAACTCTTACTGGCAGGGTGACTTCATCGTAAAGATCATGACAGGTACCGTTCCGTTGTATGACCACGCAACTGGTGATATTATTAAGACAGATAAGGATGACAGCCATTCAGACTACTATCCTTACAAGCTTAACCCTAACCAGATTATCTGCGATACCAACGTAGAAATCACCGGTCACTATGATCCTCGTGTAGCTGCTAAACTGGCTACCCGTGATAACTTAACTTACGAGGATATAGATAAGGCAGAGGTTGTAAAATACTACAAGTACTATGGTGCACAGTTTACCAACTCTGTAGGATACCAGGGATGGACTACTCCTAACTTCTACACAGGAAGAGCCGGATACTCTGCAAACGTTGACGTAGACGGAATCGGCCGCTGGCTGTACCGTGAGAACGCTCCTTATATTATTATGACTTCTGCTGAGATTCAGTTTGAAATGGCAGAGGCTTACTGGTATAAGGGTGACAAGGCTAACGCTTTGGCTTGCTGGAAGAGAGGTGTTGAGCTGGATATGGAGTTCACTGAGAAATACCTCTATCCTGGTTCAAAGGAGGCTACTTCTACAGGATTTAAGGACTACGGTTCTCTCCCTGGAGGAGACAAGATTGCTACCAAGCTCTTCAACACTTTGGCTAAGGAATATCTTGCAGGTCCATTCGTTGCAGGTATCAACACAGGCAACCTTACTCTGTCTCACATTATGATGCAGAAGTACGTTCACCTCTTCCCTTGGGGAGCTTATGAGGCTTGGGTTGACCTTAGAAAGTATCATTATGATATTGCTTATACCGGAGATTATCCTTCCAACGGAAACGGCTGGACTGTTACAGCTATTGACCAGAAGTGGGATGAGGATGCTACTAAGGTTTACAAGGGATTCTATATGAAGCCAGCTCAGGTTCAGGGTAGAAGATCTTCATTCAACCAGGATAACCTTGGTTCTCCTGCTTACCGTATGACTCCTCGTTACAACTCCGAGTACATGTGGAACAAGCCGGCTCTGAAGGCTCTGAAGCCTATACCTGGATTGATTGAAACAGCTACAGGAGATGCTTATAAGAACTACCATATCTCTATGCCTTGGTTCGCTTATCCTGGAGATATGCCTGAATCACTTCCTTATTAATACATGAAAGATATGAAAAAGATATTATTTTCAATATTGGCTATTGCTGCTGTCTTCGCTCTGACTTTCTGTACAAAGCATGAGATTAAGTTCAAGGCTGAGCCATATAGCGGAAACGAGGCAGAATTTCAGCTTCACTATTTTGAGCCTATCAACAACGTGGCTGCTAACAATATAGATTCTACCTATATCAACGGCCAGTTGTATGCTAATGTAACAGGTTCAGGTACCCTGTATCCTTACAACGGACTTCCTGGTGGTGGTACCGGTAGATTCTATCGTGTTGCTGCAGGACAGGTTAACATCAAGTTGATGAGAAAGGGTGCTGTTGTTTACGACAAGAACTGTACTCTTACTGTTGGAAAGCAGAACGTTATTATCCACGACCTCAACAAGGAGCCTATTGTTCTGGATAACAAATATCCTTACTGGGACTATTCCGCTCCTGCACATGTTGCTCAGTGGGGTACTGATTCCGTTTGCAAGGTGATGTTTGTAAACCTTCTTTATGAGACAACGGGTGTGCCTTATCCTGGAAAACTCCAGTATCAGGGCAAGCGTCAGGGTGAAACCGAGTACTTCAACGTTGGAGAGCCGGTTGCTTTTGGCGAGGCTACAGACAGAGTGGAGATCATTCTTCACAAGTCCGTATTCAACTCTGCAGGTTACCAGAGAATTGACTACAGAATCCTCGACGAAAACGGTAACGTTCTTCAGAAGTGGAACGGTTCCAAGATGGTTAACTACACAGACTACTGGAACGGATACGTCGGAAGAGTTTATACTCACTTCTTCAGAGGTATGAGAACCAAAACGCCTGCTTGTGACGTTAGTCAGTGGACGAACCTGTAATAGTTAGATAATGCTGCGGCATAATTATGCTGCGGCATTATTGACTTATAATCACCGGAATTGTTTATTCGTCTAGGGTTTAAAATTGGAACAATATTTGATTCTCCAGACTTAAACAGTTCCGGTTGTTTTATATGGATAGTTAACCTTTAAAAATACAGAAGATGAAAAAGATTTTGATTTTTGCTCTTGCACTTGTTTTTGCTCTTCCTTCTTTTGCTCAGAAACTCTCAAAAGAGGAGAAGGCTGCTCAGCAGAAGGCTCTCTATGAGACTATGATCAAGGCTTTTGAGGATAAGGACTGGGCTATTGTTCCATCTTCATACACAGACTCTGACGGTATTGATAACCAGCTTACAGACAACAGCATATTCATCTCATACGAGAAGACTAATATGTTTATGCAGGGAGCAAGAGTTTGCGATAACTCTTATACAAACGTTGCAGAGGTAAAGGAGTATACTGAAAACAAAGACAAGAAGGGAAACATTAAGAACATTATTATCAGAGTTCAGGGAAGACATATCCAGGGTACTTACAAGATTACCTTGCCTAAGGTAGATAACGGTAACATTGTGAACGTTATTTTCACTCCGTCTACCGGTACTACCCGCAAGTTCCAGGGACCTGTGGTACCTTCAAAGGTTGCTGGGTTCTACAAGAAATCTAATCCGGAGTAATCCCGAATAGACGGCATAAGAGATTAAAAGAAAAAGGAGATGACTAAAACACTTTTAGTCATCTCTTTTTAACCCTTCATTGCAGCCTCAACCTCCTTAACTGTGATAGGAAGTCTCTTTGCTCCAAGCAGACGGTTACCTGTCTTTGTAATGAGAACGTCATCCTCAAGACGGATGCCGCCAAAGTCATAATACTCTTTAAGGCGTGCAAAGTTTATGAACTGAGCACAGGTTTTCTCCTTCTTCCATTTCTCAATCAAAGCAGGAATGAAGTAGATTCCGGGTTCGTCTGTAACTACGTTACCTTCAACCAGTTTGCGGGCCATACGGAGAGATCTGTAACCAAATTTGTTGCTTCTCTTTGCTGCGCTTCCGTAACCAACATAATCCTCTCCGTAGTTCTCCATATCGTGAACATCCAATCCCATATTGTGTCCCAATCCGTGAGGCATAAAGAGGGCAGGAGCTCCTGCCTCCACAGCCTCATCAATATCTCCCTTCATAAGACCGAGAGCCTTAAGACGCTCAGCCATAAGGCGGTACACGGCAACGTGAACATCAAAGTATGCTACACCAGGCTTTGCAAGCTTGAGTGCCAGGTTGTTACAATCACATACAATCTGATATATCTCCTTCTGTTTTGTGGTGAATTTTCCGGTGCAAGGCATTGTACGAGTAAAATCAGAACAGTAGTTGTTATTGTTCTCAGCACCTGCATCTACGGTTAGCAGATTTCCTTTGGTAATAATCCCGCTATGGTCGTGATTATGAAGCGTTTCTCCGTGCTGGGAGAGAATGGTTGCAAAGGAGACTCCCGCTCCGTTGCTCATTGCAATTCCGTCCATCATTCCTGCAAGACTCTGCTCTGTTACTCCAGGCTTGCAGTTCTGCATTACAAAGTAGTGCATTGCATAACCAATGTTGCAGGCATGATCTATCTCTGCAATCTCATACTTGTCCTTTACAATTCTCTGGCTTACAGCTGCTTTAATAAGTTTGACGGAAGCATTCTTCTGCAACGCTCCTACAGGAATTCCCAACAGCTCTGAGAGGAAGAGTTTAACCTGGTATCTGTAAGGATTAATGTAGTGAATCTTTCTTCCCGCCTTAATTGCAGCCTTAATGTATTTGCTCAGATCTGAGAGTTTCTTTGTCTTCTTAACTCCCACTTCTGCAGCCTTTTCTGCTACTGATTTCTGAGGACCCATCCAAATGATGTCATCTATGGAGACATCGTTTCCAAATTACCGAAAAGGATTTCCTCGTTCTTGTCCACATCAATCACACCGGCAAAATCCGGATCCTGAAGGCCGAAGAAATAGAGGAATGTGCTGTCTTGACGGAATTTATAAGTGTTGTCCTGATAGTTTGCAGGAGCCTCGCTGTTACCAAGCATTAGGATTATCCCGCTCTCAATGTCTTTTGCAAGAATCTGACGTCTTGTCTTATATACGCTCTTTGGAAACATAATTGTTGGTTTTTAGTGTTCTTGTACCCCCGAACGGAATCGAACCGTTATCCGGAGAACCGGAATCTCCTATTTTATCCATTAAACTACAGGGGCAGATCCCTTTAAGGGATTACTTTTGGGCAAAGTTACAAATATTAATTATCTTTGCCCACCTAAAACTGAGGGTATAAAGGCCAAAGAAGCAGAGGCCGAGTATACCTTCTGCAATACTAAAACCTTTTATTATGAAAGCATACGTTTTTCCGGGCCAGGGTGCCCAGTTTGCGGGAATGGGAAAGGAGTTGTATGACACCGATCCGCGTGCCCACGAGTTGTTTGAGAAGGCAAACGAGATTTTGGGTTGGAGAATTTCAGATGTAATGTTCACCGGAACATCTGACGAACTCAAACAGACTAAGGTTACCCAGCCTGCTATATTTATCCATTCAGTTGTACTGGCAAAGTGCCTTGGAGAGGAGTTTAAGCCGGATATGGTTGCAGGCCACTCTCTGGGTGAGTTCTCTGCCCTTACGGCAGCGGGAGCGCTCAGTTTTGAGGAGGGTTTGGTTCTTGTTGCAAAGCGTGCTTTTGCAATGCAGAAGGCTTGTGAGCTTAAGGAATCCACTATGGCCGCAGTTCTGGGTCTGGAGGACAAGGTTATTGAGGATGTCTGCAACGAGGTAACTGCCAAGGGAGACTGCGGAGTGGTTGTGGCTGCAAACTACAACTCTCACGGCCAGGTTGTTATAAGCGGAGATGTAGATGCCGTTGCAGCAGCGGGGGCACAGCTGAAAGAGAAGGGGGCAAAGAGGGTGCTTCCTTTGGTAGTAGGGGGTGCATTCCACTCACCGTTGATGGATCCTGCAAGGGTAGAGCTGGCAGAGGCAATAGAGAAGGCAACACTCACCGCTCCGGTATGTCCTGTATACCAGAATGTTGACGCAATGCCTCACACAGACCCTATCGAGATAAAGAAGAATCTGCTTATCCAGCTTACAAATCCGGTAAGATGGGCTCAGATAGTTGAGAAAATGGTAGCAGACGGCGCAGATGAGTTTGTTGAGCTTGGCCCGGGAACAGTCCTGCAGGGCCTTGTTAAGAAACTTGCACCGGCTGAGACCAAGATTTCCGGCATGCAATAGCAACTCTTTGCGAATGCGCTTTCAAATGATTATCTTTGGGGCGTTAATTAAATACATAATTGATAAATATCATGGCAAAAGAAAAAGTCTTTCTTACCTGCGATGGTAACCAAGCTGCAGCTCACGTAGCCTATCTTTTCAGTGAGCTGGCCGCTATTTATCCTATCACTCCGTCATCTCCTATGGCAGAGCATGTGGATGAGTGGTCAGCTTTTGGAAGGAAGAATCTCTTTGGAGAGACTGTAAAGGTTATTGAGATGGAGAGTGAGGCCGGTGCAGCCGGTGCAGTTCACGGTTCCCTTCAGGCAGGTGTTCTAACTTCTACATTTACAGCATCTCAGGGACTGCTGTTGATGATCCCTAATATGTATAAAATTGCCGGTGAACTTCTTCCTGCAGTATTCCACGTAACTGCAAGAAGCCTTGCAACTCACGCTCTCTCAATCTTTGGAGACCAGCAGGATGTAATGGCTGTAAGACAGACCGGCTTTGCAATGCTGGCATCTGCAAGTGTTCAGGAGGCAATGGACATGGCAGCAGTTGCTCACCTTGCAACAATCAAATCTTCAGTTCCTTTTGTTCATTTCTTTGACGGATTCCGTACCTCTCATGAGATTCAGAAGATTGAGGTACTTCCGGAGGAGGGACTTAAGAAGATGATCAGTACCAAGGCGTTGGCTGCTTTCCGCAAGAGAGCGCTCAACCCTAACGCTCCTGTAACAAAGGGTACTGCACAGAACGCAGACGTTTACTTCCAGGAGACCGAGGCACGTAACTCATACTACACTGAGGTTCCGAACATTGTAGCAAGATATATGGGAGAGCTGGGCGAGCTTTGCGGCCGTCACTATCTGCCTTTTGACTACTTTGGAGATCCTCAGGCTGAGCGAGTTGTAATCGCGATGGGTTCCGTTACAGACACCGTTAAGGAGGTTTTTGACTACCTCACCGCAAAGGGAGAAAAGGTAGGAGTTGTTGTTGTAAGACTTTACCGTCCTTTCAGCACACAGTACTTCTTAAGAGCTCTGCCTAAGAGCGTTAAGAGAATTGCAGTTTTGGACAGATGCAAAGAGCCGGGTGCAGTTGGAGAGCCTCTCTATGTAGATGTAAAGAGCGCTTTGGCAGACACCGAGTTTGCAGGCAAGGTTAAGATTGTAGGCGGCCGTTACGGTCTCTCATCAAAGGATACCTCTCCTGCTCAGATACTTGCAGTGTTCCAGAACCTCAAGGCAAAAGAGCCTAAGAACTCATTCACCATTGGTATTGTTGATGACGTTACCTTCCTGTCACTCCCTCAGAAAGAGGAGATTTCAATGGCAAAGGAGGGAACTTACGAACTCAAATTCTTTGGATTGGGTTCAGACGGAACCGTTGGTGCAAACAAGAACACAATTAAGATAATTGGCGGAACAACAGACAAATACTGCCAGGCATACTTTGATTACGATTCAAAGAAATCCGGCGGATTTACATGTTCACACCTCCGCTTTGGAGACAATCCTATCAACTCTCCATACCTGGTTTCTACACCGGACTTTGTGGCTTGCCACGTTCCTTCATACCTTACCAAGTATGATGTTCTCAGAGGAATTAAGAAGGGCGGTACCTTCCTGTTGAACTCTCTCTGGGATACTGAGGAGACACTTAAGAGACTTCCAGATTTCATTAAATATCAAATCGTTAGCAAGAAGCTTAACTTCTACATCATCAATGCAACTAAGATTGCAGAGGAGATTGGTCTGGGTAACAGAACTAACTCAATTCTTCAGTCTGCATTCTTCAAGATTACGGGAATCATTCCTTACGAGGATGCCGTAAAGGAGATGAAGAAGATGATTGAGAAGAGTTATGGCAAGAAGGGAGAAAACGTTGTAAAGATGAACTTTGCAGCTGTTGACCGCGGTGGCGAATATGTTAAGGTTGAGATTCCGTTTGAGTGGAAGAACCTCTCACCTTCCAAGTTCGTTCCGGACAGCTATAACCGTCTTGCACCGGATTGGGTACGCCAGATTGCAGACCCTGTAAACGCACAGTGCGGTAACGACCTTCCTGTTAGCGCATTCCAGAACTTCCCAGACGGCGCAATTCCTGCAGGAACTGCTGCTTACGAGAAGAGAGGAATTGCAACTCATGTTCCTGAGTGGAACCCTGCAAACTGTATTCAGTGTAACCAGTGTGCGGCTATCTGTCCTCACGCTGCAATACGTCCTTTCCTTCTTACGGATGCTGAGGTTGAGAAGGCTCCTAAGTCTCTCAAACTCAAGTATGCAGACGGTAAGGCAAACCTCAAGGATTACAAGTTTGTAATGCAGGTAGATCCTGCAGACTGTACAGGTTGCGCTAACTGCGCAGACGTATGTCCTGCAAAGGAGAAGGCACTTGTTATGAAACCTGCAGATACTCAGAACGCTGAGCAGAAGAACTTTGACTGGTTGCACAGCAAGGTTGGTTACAAGGATGAGGTAATGAAGAAGGATTCCAACATTAAGGCATCTCAGTTTGCACAGCCACTCTTTGAGTTCTCCGGTGCTTGCTCAGGTTGCGGTGAGACTCCTTACATCAAACTCATCTCACAGCTCTTTGGTGACAGAATGATGGTTGCCAATGCAACAGGCTGTACTTCAATCTATAGCGGTTCATTCCCTGCATCACCTTATTGCAAGAATGCAAAGGGTAAGGGACCTGCATGGGCTAACTCACTCTTTGAGGATAACGCAGAGTTTGGTCTGGGTCAGAGACTCGGATTTGTAAGACTCAGAGAGACTTTTGAGGAGAGAGTAAAGGCTGCCCTTGCGGACGAGAAGTGTTCTGCAGATCTCAAAGCTCTGCTTCAGAGATGGTTGGACAACAAGAACAACGTTGAAGTTTGCAAAGAGATTGCAGAGAAATTCCCTGCTGCCGTTAAGGAATGCAAGTGCTCATCTTGCAAGGGTCTTGCAGAGTATGCAGACTGCATAATCCCTCGTTCACAGTGGATTATAGGTGGTGACGGTTGGGGATACGATATCGGTTACGGCGGACTTGATCACGTACTCGCTTCCGGTGAGAACGTTAACGTCCTTGTAGTTGATACCGAGGTTTACTCCAATACAGGTGGTCAGTCATCCAAGTCTACCCCTGCCGGTGCAGTTGCAAAATTTGCTACCAGCGGTAAGAAGATTCGCAAGAAGGATCTTGGAATGATGGCAATGAGCTATGGCTATGTATATGTTGCTCAGGTAGCTACAGGTGCAAGCCAGATGCAGTTCCTCAACGCTTTGAAAGAGGCTGAGGCTCACGATGGTCCATCATTGATTATTGCTTACGCTCCTTGTATCAATCACGGTCTTAAAGCCGGAATGGGACACAGTCAGCTGGAGGAGAAGAAGGCTGTAGAGTGCGGTTACTGGCAGCTCTACAGATTCAATCCTGATGCTCCGGAGGGAGTTAATCCATTCACTCTGGACAGCAAAGAACCAGACTGGAGCAAGTTCCAGGATTTCATCAAGGGCGAGGTTCGTTACGCATCACTTCTTAAGACCTTCCCACAGGAGGCAGAAGAACTCTTCTCACTCACTGAGAAGTATGCAAAACTGCGTTACGAAGGCTACAAGAAACTTGCTGGTAAGTAGAATTTTACAAGCCTAGTTTTTAAGGGGATGATCATATAAGGTCATCCCTTTTTTGTTATCTTTGTGACCGTTTTTGAAATGGGTTATGAAGAGAAACTTTTTAATTCTCTTTACGCTTGCGGGATTAATGATGAGTGCAACTCTCACCTTGGGTGCAAAGAGAATGTTTATATATAAATTTTCAGATAAAGATACTATCATAAACGCCTCAGACTCTTCCGTTATTCTTTCTGAGATAAGTGTCATATCTTCCAGGGTTCCAATAGTTTGGCACAAGCAGGCGCGTATGATTACAACCATCGGGAGAAGAGAGATTACCTCCGCTCCGGCGCAGAGTGTCAATGATCTTTTGAAGTACTCTGCAAGTGTTGATGTCAGGCAGAGAGGGGCAATAGGGGCACAGACTGATGTGGGTATAAGAGGCGGCAACAGCGAGCAGGCGGCGCTGCTTCTGAACGGCATAAATATCTCTGACCCTCAAACTTCTCACAACTCTTTTGATTTGCCTATCAGCGTGTTGCAGGTAGACGGCATAGATATTCTTGAGGGGCCGGCAGGAAAGATTACCGGCGCTTCTTCACTGATGGGGGCGGTGAATGTGCGTACATCCATGGCAGAGGAAAATAAGTTTTCATTCAATTTTGAGGGGGGCTCGTTCGGTTATCTGAATGCGGGTATGAGGTTTGATTTGGCAAAGGGAAAGAGAGGAGCACTTCCTGTAAAAAACTCCATATCTGCAAGTTATACCCGCAGTGACGGATACACCCGCAGTGAGGAGGGGCATTTGAATATGGATTACAAAACGGTGAAAACTTTTTACCAGGGTGAATATTCGGATGACGAGGTGCAGGTTAGCTGGTATGCGGGACTCAGCACAAAAGACTATGGTTCAAACCGTTTCTGGGCAAAGTATGACAATCAGTTTGAGCACACTTTCAAATCTTTTACGGCGGTTAAGGGGCACAACAAAAAGGGCGTGCTTACCATAAGTCCTTCATTATATTGGAATCACGGCACGGACCGCTTTGAACTCTTTAGAGGAGAGCCGGAGAAGTATCCCTTTAACTATCACAAAACCAACGTTTACGGAGTGAATCTCAATAACTGGTTCAACTGGTTTGCAGGCACTACGGCTTTTGGAGGAGAGATTAGAAACGATGAGATTGTAAGCGGAAATTTAGGAGAGCCGCTCTCTCATCCAAAGCACATCAAAGGAACCAACAGAAACTACGAATACGGCCTTAACAGAACAAATACAAGCTTCTTCCTTGAGCATAACCTTATAAAGGAAAAATACACAGTTTCTGCCGCAATTCTGGCCATCAAAAACAGTTGGGCGGAGATGGATATGAAGGTTTACCCTTCTGCAGATCTTTCCGTTGCGCTACTTAAAAATGAGAACAACCTTCTGAGGCTTTTCTGCTCCTATAACTCATCTCTGAGAATGCCTTCAGTAACAGAGCTTTACTACTCCGTTGGAGGGCACAAGGCAGACAAGCACCTGAAGCCGGAGGAGGCAAAGGCGCTGGAGCTTGGTCTGAAGTATTACTCCAATAAAATCAACTCATCCCTCTCTCTCTTTTCCAACAGGATGACCAACCTAATTGACTGGATAAGAAACACTGCGGACGGCGATGAGGCTCCCTGGCAGTCTGTCAATTTTGGAAAGATTCATTCAAGAGGGCTTCTGGTTCAGACCTCCCTTACTCCCGATTGGGGTTGGAACTCTTTCAGACTCAAGAGCTTGAACGCCTCTTACAGCTACCTCAACCAGACAAAGAACCGCACGGAGAACATTCAGAGTAAATATGTTTTGGAGTATCTGAAACATAAGTTTGTGGCGGGAGTGGAACTTCAACTTTGCAACAATCTCAACCTCAACATTCACTACCGCTTCCAGGACAGGGTGGGAACCTATACGGACGTTGACGGCAAGGTGCTCTCTTTCAAACCTTACGGCATCTTTGACGCCCGCCTCACATACAACTTTAAGAACTTCCGCTTCTATGTTGAGGGGAACAACATTACGGGTGTAAAGTACAATGACTTTGGAATGATTCCGGAGCCTGGATTCTGGTTTATGGCAGGCTTGAATCTCTCAATCAATCTCTAAAAATAGCCCTTCCAAAATTTTGAAATGTCAAAAATTTTCACTTAACTTTATATAGATTTTTAAACGAACTATATAAAACTTAATATGAAAACCAGTATCTACAACTCTTTCTACACTCCTATGGGACTCGTTAATATTGAGCACCTTGCCCATGGCAGCGTACATTTGGAATGGGAGGGAATGCATATCTATGTAGATCCTTGCAGTGACTTTTTTGATTTTACCGGATGCAAGAAGGCAGATCTGATTCTTCTCACTCATGCACATACAGACCACTATGATACCAAGGCCATTGAAGAGATAGCAATGCCTAACACCACCTTCATTGTAAGTAAGGGTGTAAAGACCTGCCTGGAGAATAATTTGCTCTCAATGCGCCGCTCCCATAAGTTGGATTTGGATGACAACCCTCTAAACGTAGACCCTTCCACTAACCTGGTGAATATGCTCAACATTCCAAAACTGCGTCATTGTAAGGTTATTACGCTGGAGAACGGAGAGAGCGTTTCTTCTATAGGTCTTACCATTACAGCAGTTCCTGCA
>CAMHRD010000001.1 GCA_946187365.1 uncultured Bacteroidales bacterium | reverse complement strand
GTTTTGTAAGAACTATTCCCAAAACCTTGCTCACCGTAAGGGCATCCTCTCCGTAGGCCTCATAAAAATCTCCCACTCTCATAAGCAGGAGCGCCTCCGGGTACTGTGCTTTGAACTGCACGTACTGCTTCATTAACGGTGTATTAAGATTTCTCTCTCCCATAATGCAAAATTAGCATTTATCTTTTCCTATATTTGTAAAAATTCACAATTTGTATGAAAATTTCTACTTATTCATCAGTTGCCGTCATAGCTTTGGCTATTGGAATTACGGCTCTTGTTTCCTGCAACACTGCTAAGGAAAACAAAGATACTCAGCCCGTTGAAGAGGTTCTCTACACAGAGGGCATAGATAAGGGTATAGAGAAAATTATGGCAGATTTGGACGTCATTGGATTGGGCGTTGCCGTTGTAAAGGGAGACGAGATTGTATACAAAAACAGTTGGGGTTACAAAAACCTTGAGAACCAGACTCCTCTGCAGGAGGATGACCTCTTCCGCATTGCCTCCATCTCAAAATCTTTCACCGCTACTTCCATTATGCAGCTGGTGGAAAAGGGTGCTCTGGATTTGGATGCAGATGTGAGTGATCTTGTTGGCTTTAAGGTTAGAAATCCTAAGTTCCCGGATGTAAAGATTACACCTTACATGCTGCTCTCCCACACCTCATCTCTGAACGATGCAGGGGGATATTTTAAACTGGATGTTATTAATCCTGAGAAGAATGCAGACTTTGCAAAGTCTTACAACGATTACCGTCCGGGTACTCAGTACGAGTACTGCAACCTGGGTTACAACACCCTGGGAACTATCATTGAGAGAGTTAGCAAGATCCGCTTTGACCAGTATGTTGTAAACAACGTTCTTAAACCTGTAGGTATTGACTACGCAGGTTACTGGGTTGCAAGTCTGGATTCTACAAAGTTTGTCTCTCTCTATGAGAAAGATAATGAGGGCAAATGGGAAGAGCAGAAAGAGGCGTACGCTCCTAGAACAAAGGAGATTGCAGAGTATGAATTCGGTTACTCAACTCCTATCTTCTCGCCTACCGGCGGAATGAAGATCAACCCTGTTGGATTGGCAAAGGTTATGCAGATGCACATGGGTCTTGGAACCGCAGCCAACGGTGCAAAGGTTCTGGGAAGCCAGAGCGCTCTCCTTATGCAGAGCCGCTTTACAGAGACCGGAACTGAAGAGGGATTTGAGGGAGGCGAGCCTGTTTACTACGGATTTGCTCTCTGGAACAATAAAGACATTATCCCAGGCAAGACAATGGTGGGCCACACCGGAGGTGCTTACGGAGTCTACACCATTATGCTCTGGAACAAGGAGAGAACCTTTGGTATTGTCTCCATGACCAACGGCTGCTCAGGCAAGCGTGAGCGTGGCTTTATGGCGGTTCATAACCGCGTTGTAAACTGCCTCTATCAAAACTTGATTAAGGGTACCGAGGCGGACAAATAGCAGATGAAGCGGGTTCTGATTATCACATATTATTGGCCACCGTCCGGTGGCAGCGGAGTGCAGAGGTGGCTCAAGGCCTCAAAGTACCTCCCACAATACGGATGGGAGCCTGTAATTTATACCCCTTTGAACCCGGACGTCAACTCCACGGACGACTCCCTTATGGCGGATATAGGGGCGGACACAAAAGTTATAAAGCGCAAAATTACAGAGCCTTATAAGTTCTATAAGATACTCTCCGGAAAGAAGAAGGGAGAGAAGATTGAGGCCAACATTATCTCCTCAGAAGGGGGCGGTTTCCTTAAGAGACTCTCCATGCATATTAGGGGAAACTGGTTCATTCCGGACCCTCGTTGCTGGTGGATTAAGCCTTCTGTAAGGTTCCTTTCCAAGCTGATTAAAGAGGGGGAGAGGTTTGATGCGGTGGTAAGCACCGGACCGCCTCACTCTATGCACCTGATTGCGGATGCTCTCCACAAAAAGTTCAATATCCCCCATCTGGCAGACTTCAGGGACCCGTGGACAAAGATTTTTTACTTCAAACACCTTGGCCTGAGCGCCTCCTCTTTGAAGAAGCATCAGGCTCTGGAAAGGCGCATCCTGAATAACGCCTCCAAAGTTGTAGTAGTCTCAGATAAGATGAAGGAGGAGTTTTCAACAGGAGAGTATGCAGAGTTTGCTCCAAAGGTAGAGGTTATTACCAACGGCTTTGATCCGGATGATTTTTCAACGGAAAAACGTCCGGTCCTAAAGAAGATAAAAGAGAGAATAGACAGAGAGTGTGAAGGAAAGTTTGTGATTGTTCACACAGGTCTTCTACCAAAGAGTGCAGACCCGGATCTGCTATGGCCGGTACTTGGCAAGATGGTAAAGGAGAATGCAGATTTTGCATCACGGCTTAAGATTGTAACTATGGGCCAGACAGATGGTTGCGTGGCTGAGGAGATAAAGGCTGCGGGACTTGAGAGTTATTACACTCAGTACGGATATGTTCCTCATCTTGAGAGCATAGGATGGCAGATGAGGGCCAACGTTCTTCTGCTTCCGCTAAGAAAGGAGAAGGAGTCCGCTGCAATTTTAACGGGCAAATTTTACGAATATATTGCCTGCAAAGGAGAGATATTTGCCTTTGGTCCGGTAAACGGAGATTTGGGTAAAATACTCAAAGAGACCGGCCGAGGAAAGATGGCGGAATTTGATGATGCCATAGCAATAGAATCCATTATGCGTGACTTTGCAGCGCGCTGTTTGCCATCAACAGAGAACAAAGCCGTTGAAAGATTTTCACGCGTGCAAACAACAGAGCAGTTGGCAAAACTGCTGGATGAAATAAGTAAGTAATAGAAAAAGAAAGAATATGGAGGAAAGGAAAAGCAATGTTTTTAGGAAGTTGATTCCGTATGTACTTGCAATTGTAGGATTTATAGTAATTGGGTATGCGTATGCGCCTTATACACTGAGCGGAAAGGTTGTAAATCAGTCAGATATATCCAGTTGGAAGGGAATGAGCCATGAGATTGTAGATTGGAATGACGCCCACCCGGATGATCCAACCTACTGGACTAACTCCATGTTCTCCGGAATGCCGGCAACTACCATCTCCGTTAAGTATCACGGAGATTTCACAAAGTATCTTTATGATATTCTCTTTATAGGACAGCGCCCTGCCAGTTATCTGATAGTCTGCATGATAGGAGCCTTTTTAATGTTCCTTGCATTTGGTGTGAATATCTATCTTGCAATATTGGGAGCAATTGCTGTTGCCTTCTGTTCGTACAACATGCAGATAATTCAGGTTGGTCACAACACCAAGATGATGGCCATTGCCTTTATGCCGTGGGTTATTGCGGCACTGGTGTATGCTTACCGCAAAAGTTCATATTTGGGTGCTGCGCTCTTTGGTCTTGCACTCAGTTTTCAGGTTAAGGCCAACCATCCGCAAATCACTTACTACCTGGCAATTATAGTTGTTGGTTTTGTAATCTGGCAATTCATAAAAGCAATTAAGGAAAAATGCTTTGGCAAATTCTTTAAGATATCTCTGGTTGCACTGGTTGCAGGTCTTTTAGGTGTTGCTGCAAACATCAACCACCTCTGGCCAACTTACGAGTACGGTAAGTACACCATGAGAGGCGGAACGGAACTTACGGATAACAGTGCTGCAACAACGGGAGAAAAGAGCCGTTCAGGATTGGATCTGGAGTATGCAACCCAGTGGTCATACGGTGTGGAGGAGACTCCTAACCTTCTGATTCCTAACTTTAACGGAGGAGCCTCTGCAGGTAAGCTCTCTTCATCTTCTGCAACCTACAAGATGCTTACGGAGCAGTACAACTATCCCGCTTACGAGGCGGAGAAAGTTGTATCACAGATGCCGCTCTACTGGGGACCGCAGGCATTTACCGCTGGTCCTATGTATCTTGGAGCAATCTGCATATTCCTCTTTGTACTAGGACTTTTTGTTGTTAGAGGCGGAGTTAAATGGTGGATAGTATTGGTATCTCTGCTTGCTGTTGTGCTCTCCTGGGGCTATCACTTTATGGCTCCTACACGCCTATTTTTCAACTATATGCTGCTGTACAACAAGTTCAGAACCGTCTCTATGATTCTTGTGATTTTGCAGGTAACGGTTCCTATACTTGCCATATTGGCGTTGGATAAGTTTTACTCTTTAGATAAGGCAAGGGCTAAAAAATCTCTGCTTTGGGCATTGGGTATAACAGGAGGTTTCTCCCTGATTTTCTGCCTGGTACCGTCACTTGCTGGCAACTTCTCTGGCGGAGCGGATGCTCAGCTTCCAAAGGAACTTGTTGCAACACTTACTCAAGACAGGGCGGCACTTCTAAGAGCGGACGCCTTCCGTTCTCTCTGTTTCATACTTCTTGCAACACTTGTAATATGGCTCTCTTTCAACAAGAAGATGAAGGTTTGCTATGCAACTGCAGCACTTATTCTGCTTGTTGGAATAGATCTATGGAGTGCAGACAAACGTTACCTGAACTCTTCACATTTTGTTACGCAGCAGGAGTTTACAAGCGTTCTCAACGCCCGCCCGGTAGATACATTCCTTAAGGAATCTGACAGGGATCCAAACTACAGAGTTTTAGATCTTACGGTAGATCCTTTCAACAATGCATACATCTCTTACCACCATAAAACCATTGGCGGTTACTCACCTGCAAAACTGCAGCGTTACCAGGATTTGATTGACCGTTACATCAGAAAAGAGATAGCACAGATGGGCTCTGAACTGCAGGGAGTAACAACATTGGATGAGGCAGCCTCTGCAATTACATTCCATCCTGTTTTAAGTATGCTCAACACCCGTTACATCATTGTAAACGGAGAGAGCGCACCAATTGTAAACTCCTACGCTTTAGGCAATTGCTGGTTTGCAGACAGTGTTGCACTTGTAGATAACGCCAATGAAGAGATTGAAAAACTTGGTGATATAAATCCGCGGACCACTGCAATTGTCAATAAAAAATTTGAAAGCGCTCTAAAAGGCTTTGAAGCAGACAGCGGAGATGTCAGAATGATAAGCCTCACTAGCTATGCCCCTAATAAACTTGTATACCATTACTCAACATCAAAACCAAGTGTTGCACTCTTCAGTGAGGTTTACTATCCTGGGTGGAAGGCTGTTGTAAAAGAGGCAGAGGGCAAAGAGAGCGAGTTGGATATCTTCCAGGCTAACTGGGTTTTAAGAGGAGCAATAGTTCCTGCAGGAGAGGGAGATATCACCTTCACCTTCCAACCAAAGAGCTTCATAAAAGGAGAGAGTTACTCACTCTACGCATCCCTGCTTCTGCTAATCCTAATAGCAGCAGCAATAGTCCTTTCTTTCAAAAAGAAAGAGCCTGCAAAGATAGATTAAAGGCCGGCGAGACTACTAATCATAACGGCGGCAACGCCTATAGGAGCCACGTATCTTATTAAGAAACGGAGAGTTACAAGGAGCCATTTAGGAACCTTGTGCATGCCGGAACTGGTTATCTCATCTTCAAAATCTTTGCGGGTAATCTTCCATCCTACAAAGAGTGCAACAAGGAATCCTCCCGTTGTCATAAGTATGTTGGCAGATATGTAGTCAAACAGGTTGAAAATGCTACCCCAAACGGCGCAGCAGATTCCGAGTGCAATCATAATTACTGAGGAAATCACAACTGCCTTAACTCGTTTGAAGGAGAAAATCTCCATTATGTAAGCCACAACTATCTCCAAAAGTGAAATGGATGAAGAGATTGCAGCGGCAAAGAGTACAAAGTAGAAGAAGATTGCAATTACCTTACCCATAGCCATTTGCCCAAAGACCTCAGGCAGTGTTATGAAGGCCAGGCCGGCACCCTCTGTAGGTGAAATTCCAAAAGCAAATACTGCAGGAAGTATGGCGGCTCCCGCAATAAGAGCAAAGAGAACATCTGAGGTTACGGTAAGAGATGTGGTCTTAAGAAGGTTGTCTTTATGTGGAGCATAGGAAGCGTATGTAAGGACACAGCAGCAACCCAGTGAGAGTGAGAAGAATCCCTGCCCCATTGCATATAGAACAGTCTTGAATGTTACCTTTGAAAAGTCCGGTTTAAAGAGAAATTTCAACCCCTCTGAAGAACCCTCAAGGGTAAGAGAGTTAATCATTATTGCCACAATCAGAACTGCAAGAATGGTAATCAGATACTTGCAGCTGCGCTCAATTCCCTTCTGCACACCCAGCATTACCACGCCGCAGGTAAGTCCCAGGAATATAAGCATATAGATAAGGTTAGAAGATGTGTCTGAAGAGAGCGCGGAGAACATTGAGGCACTCTCTCCGGTTGTAGTTGTAGTAACATCCAAACAGAGTGAGTGGAAGAGATAACTTACAGTCCAACCACCAACAACGCAATAGAAGGAGTCTATGATTAAGGCGGTTATAACTCCCAGCAGACCAACATATTTCCACTTGGTTTTTGGAGCAAATTTGTCGTATGCGGAGTAGGCGTTGCTTCTTGCACGGCGTCCAATCACAAACTCTGCAACCATTACAGGAAGGCAGATTAAAGCCACCACAATAAGGTAGATAATAATGAAAGCGGCACCACCATTGTTACCAACAACGTATGGGAATCTCCAGAGATTGCCCAAGCCGATTGCGGAGCCCACCAGTGCCAGCAGCATACCCAGCGAGCTCTTGAATTTAGCCCTTTCTCTCATAAATGACAAATTGGAATTTTATATTGTTTTCTTTATCTGTCAGCACTTTAGAAGAGAAGGTTTCTTTCCACTCGTTACTCTCGATTGCTGGAAAGAATGTATCTGCATCTTTTGCCTCAGCAAAAATCTTTGTGATGTATAGACGTTTTGCAAAAGGCATTGCAGCTTTGTAAAGGGAGCCTCCGCCTATAACAAAAAACTCCGTCCGCTTTCTCTTAACCTCCGTAAGCAGAGCCGTTAAATCTTCTGCCTGTTCAATAGTTGTATTTGATAACTTTGAACGTGAAACCACAATGTTGCGTCTTCCTGGAAGTGCCCTGCCAATGGAGTCAAAAGTCTTACGTCCCATAATTACCGGGTGAGACATAGTAACCTGCTTAAAATAAGCAAGATCCTCTTTTATATGCCAAAGAAGCTCATTACCTCTTCCAATGGCACCATTCTCTGCAACCGCAGCAATCAGTGAAATCATAATGCAAACTTTTAAACAGCAACCGGAGCCTTTATTGCCGGATACGGGTCATATCCAACAAGTTCAAAATCTTCATACTTAAAGGAGAAAATATCTTTCTGCTCACCCTTAATCAACATCTTAGGAAGCGCTCTCGGCGTCCTGCTCAGCTGCTCTTTAACCTGCTCAAAATGATTAAGATAGATATGAGTATCTCCGGTAGTGTGAACAAAATCTCCAAGGGCAAAACCGCACACCTTTGCAATCATCATAGTAAGCAGAGCGTAAGATGCAATATTGAAAGGAACACCTAAAAAAGTATCTGCACTTCTCTGGTAAAGCTGGCAGGAGAGGCGGTTATCCGCAACGTAAAATTGAAAGAGAGAGTGGCAAGGAGGAAGCGCCATCTTCTCAATTTCCGCAACGTTCCAGGAGGAGATAATTATACGGCGGGAATCCGGATTGTTTTTGAGCGTATCCATCACGTTCTGAAGCTGATCTATATGGCGTCCGTCTCCGCAGTTCCACCTTCTCCACTGCGCCCCGTAAACCGGCCCCAACTCACCGTTTTCATCTGCCCACTCATCCCAAATGCTCACTCCGTGTTCCTTCAGATACTTAATGTTGGTATCTCCGTTAATAAACCACAGAAGCTCGTAAATTATTGATTTTAAGTGCACTTTCTTGGTTGTAAGAAGAGGGAAACCATCATTGAGGTTGAACCTCATCTGATGGCCGAATATGCTCTTTGTCCCCACGCCGGTGCGGTCATGCTTAACCACACCCTCATCCATTATTTTCTTTAGAAGATCTAAATACTGTTTCATGGAGACAAATTTACAATTTTATTCGTAACAAAATTGGCAGGTGGTCACTTGCACCCCCAATAAAGCGGGGCCCAACAAAAGTTCTTCTGGTCTTAACACCGTAATACTTTTTATCCTCCGTCAGAAGGTGCGGCATATAAAAGAGGGAGGCAGAGCCCCTTACGGAGTCACTCACTAAAAATTGATCCAGCATTTCCCACCTGCCTCTGAATTTATGAGAGCCCTTTATCTCTGAATGAGAGGCATTTAAAGAGTCTTTCAGTTTTCCCGACAGGTTATTGAGCTCCAGGCTTTTTACCGCCTCTGAAGAGGGAGCGTCATTAAAATCCCCCATCGCGATTATTAAGGCTGAAAGGTTTGTACTCTTTATGGAATCTGTAACGCTCTTTAAAAGAGCAGCTACCTCCATCCTCTTTGAAGAGGAGCTCTTCTCTCCCCCAAGCTTTGAGGGCCAGTGGTTTACAAAGATATGCAGGGTATCAACTCCAACCGTTCCTTTTGCATACAGAATATCTCTGGTTTTAAAAGAGGTCACCCTTAAAAAGCGGGCACTCAGCAGGTTAAAAAATTCATCGCGATACAAAAGCGCCACATCTATCCCTCTTTTATCCGGAGAATCTTTGTGGATAATCTTATAGCCTAACCGCTCCAGCGGAGTGTTGTTAACCAGCATGCGGGTAGCAAGATAACTGTCCGTTTCACAGAGCCCAATGAGGGCGGGAAACTCCCCCTCTCTGTCCTTTACCGCCATAACGGTTTTAACAATGAGGTCTCTTTTGCTTACAAAGCGGCGGGAATCTAGGTAAAAGTTCTCCAGGTTCCAGAACATAAGCAGCAGTAAGAGATATTCCTTTAAGTTCTTCATGCTCCAAATATAAAGTCATTTTAATACGGGCGGATGCCATAGAGTATATTTGACCTTTATGCAAAATCCAACTTTCTTTTTGTTAAATTTGCAGCCTTGTTAAACGAATAAAAAGAGAGAAAAGATATGTCTGTAAAGTGCGGTATAGTAGGACTTCCAAATGTTGGTAAGAGCACTCTGTTCAATTGTATCAGCTCCGCAAAGGCGGAGGCTGCAAATTTTCCGTTTTGCACAATCAATCCGCAGATAGGTTCCACTGCAGTACCGGATAAAAGGTTGGAGAAACTGGTGGAGATGGTTCATCCGCGCAATGTGGTGGCCGCTACGGTGGAGATTGTAGATATTGCCGGTCTGGTAAAGGGTGCTAGCAAGGGAGAAGGTCTTGGAAACCAGTTCCTTGCAAATATCAGGGAGACAGATGCTATTTTGCACGTGCTGCGTTGTTTTGATGATCCCAACATTGCACATGTAGATGGCAGCGTAGATCCGGTAAGAGATAAAGAGGTGATAGATACCGAATTACAGTTAAAGGATTTAGAAACTGTCGAGAATAGACTGGCTAAGGTCTCAAAACAGGCAAAGACCGGAGGGGACAAGGAGGCACAGAAACTCTGCGCCGTGCTGGAAAAGTATAAGGAGGTTCTGGAGAGAGGAGAGAATGCACGCAGCGTAACCTTTGATAATAAGGAAGATATAAAGCTTGCAAAGAGCCTCTTCCTTCTTACGGCTAAGCCGGTTATGTATGTCTGCAACGTAGATGAGGCAAGTGCCGCAATGGGAAATGCCTACGTGGAGAGAGTTAAAGAGGCCGTTAAAGATGAGGGGGCTGAGATTCTGGTGCTGGCCGCCAAGATAGAGTCAGACATTGCGGAGATGGAGAGTTATGAAGACCGTCAGATGTTCCTGGAGGAGTTGGGGCTTAAAGAGAGCGGCATTGTGCGTCTTGTTCAGGGAGCATACCGCCTGCTGGGACTTCAGACCTACTTTACCCAGGGAGAGCCGGAGGTACGCGCCTGGACCTTCAAAAAGGGAGATAAGGCACCTCAGGCAGCGGGTGTAATCCACTCAGACTTTGAGAAGGGTTTCATACGCGCAGAGGTTATAAAGTTTGATGACTTTGTTCACTACGGCAGTGAAAGCGCCTGCCGTGCTGCCGGCAAACTGGCCACAGAAGGAAAAGAGTATGTGGTGCAGGATGGTGACATTATGCACTTCCTATTTAACGTATAATCCAAATTTTTATTACTTTTGTAGCCCTTTTAGGGAGACCTGAATAAATTGAAAAACTTTTAAAGATTAAAACTATATGGCAGTTCTTGAGAAAATGCGCAAAAGAATGGGTGTCTTTATCTCCATTATTATTGCGCTTGCGTTGCTGGCCTTTATTGTGGACCCGGACACTTTGCAGTCCACCATTTCCATGTTCTCATCAAAGTATGACGTAGGAAAGATTGGCAAGAAGGGTATTTCTTATCAGGAGTTCAGCAAGAGAGTAGATTACTACAACAGCATTTACAACCTTACCGGTGCGGCAGACGCATCCAATGAGGAGACTTCTCAGATGATTAACGCATCTGCATGGCAGTCTCTCCTTACTGAGGAGGTTATAATGCCGGCTTGTGAGAGAGCAGGTATAAGGGTTGGAGAGAAGGAGTTTGTGGATATGACCAAGGGTAGCGATATCTCCCCTGTTCTGCTACAGGAGGGTATGATGCTCAACGCTAACGGAGAGTTTGATCCTGAGCGTCTTAGCCAGTTCCTTCAGAATGTTGAAATGGACAACAGCGGCAACCTGCGTAAATACTGGGACTTCTTGGAGAACAACATTGTTCAGGACAGAACGTTCCTCAAGTATTCTGCAATGATTGCAAAGAGTTCATTTGCAAACAACCTCCAGGTTAAGAGAGATATTGCAGACAACAACAATGCATACGATATTGACTTTGTGGTTATGCCTATAGGTTATGCTGCAGACAGTACAATCAGCGTAAGCACCAATGAGGTAAAGGATTACTATGAGAGAATCAAACCTGCACTCAAGCAGGATGAGACCAGAGATGCTGAGATTATAGCATTTGAGATTCTCCCGTCTGAGAGAGACATTGAGGTTGCAAAGGCAGATATGGATAGACTCTTCCCGCAGTTTGTAAAGACTGCAGATGTAGATATGAAGAACTTTATTGCTAAGAACTCAGACGTTCCTTTTGTAGACATCTACTTTAAGAAGGGTGACATCTCTGAGGGTTCTTCTATAGTTGACGAGTTTGCCGCAACCAATCCTGCAGGCGCAATCCTTGAGCCTCAGCCATTTGAGAAAGAGTTTGTTGCAGCAAAGATTCTGGACGTTGCCCAGAGACCGGACTCCGTATTTGTAAAATTCCTCCCTGCAAAGGATCAGAAGATGGCAGATTCTCTTGTACGTATTCTTAAGGGCGGTGAGGACTTTGCAGCTCTGGCAGCCAAGTATTTCCCTCCTCAGCAGGGTGTTGAGCCTGGCGTAATTGGTTGGGTTACAGAGCAGGTTGCTGCCAATCAGCTTCCTGCAGACTTCCTTAAGGCATTCTCTGCAAAGAAGGGTGATTATATGATATTCCCTATTAATGACAACTTTGTTGTTGTTAAAGTTGAGGATATGACAAAACCTCTCCGCAAGGCAAAGGTTGCAGTTCTGGCAAGAGAGGCAACCCCTAGCCGCGAGACCTTCTCAAAGGTTTACGCTGAGGCTAACAAAGTTGTAGACAACAGCGGAAATGACATCAAACAGTTTGAGAAGTATGCAAATGAGAACCACCTTTCAGTTATCCCTGTAAACCGTCTTTTGGGCGGCGCTTCACAGATTGCCGGATATGACAACATGAAAGAGGTAAGCCGTTGGATTTATGACAACAAGGAGGGTGCAGTTTCTCAGGTTATTTCTGTCAACAACAAGTACTTTGTAGTTGCTGCTCTTAAGAAGATTCACCCAATGGGCTTTGCAGAGATGAGTGAGGTTGCTCCTCAGATCAAAGACCTGCTCACAATTCAGAAGAAGGTGGAGAAAGAGGCTAAAGAGTGTGCAGAGAAGGTTATCAATCCTACTGATATGCTGAGCCTTGGAGAGGCACTTGGAACTACCGTAAGTTCTCAGAGTGATGTAACCTTTGCATCTATGAACGGCGGTCAGAGTCTAGACCCTAAGTTCATTGGAGCAGTTGCTGCTGCCGGCGAGAAGGGTGAGACCGGAATTGTTGGTCCTGTAAAGGGTTCAATTGGAGTTTATTACTTCAAGATTAAAGACCGCAAGGCGGGAGCTTACTACACAGAGGATGACGCTCAGAGAAAGAGCGAGAGCGCAGTTTACAATATTCTGAATGTACTTCCTCAGGTTATGAGCTTAGACGCAGGAGTTGTAGACAGACGTTATAAGTTCTACTAATCCAACAGTTTAACAGAAACAGTCTCTATTCTCTTTTTAGAGGTTTTGAGAATTGTGAAGGAGATGTCCCCTATGCGGAACGTCTCCTTCTCTTTTGGGAAGGATTGTGCGGTATAGAGAATCAATCCGGCAAGAGTTTCATACGCATCATCTTCCGGCAGATTCAACTCATATTTTCTGTTAATGTCTTTAACGTCCAAACGGGCGGAGAAGACCCACTCGTTCTCTCCTATCTGTTTCTCCAGCAGGTCATTACGGTCTAACTCATCATCTATCTCACCAAAGATTTCCTCAATAAGATCTTCCAGGGTAACAATACCCTCCGTTCCGCCGTATTCATCATCTACCGCAACAATATTCTCCTTGCGGTTTATCATCATCTCAAGCAGAGCCTGAGCATCCATATCCATCTGCACGTGTTTGATTGGACGCAAAAGTTCCTTAAGCGGAGCATTACGTTTTTTCATAAGATCCTTACTCAGAACGTAACCAATGATATCATCTATAGTCTCCTGGTAAACAATGATTCTGGAGTACCCGGTATCTACAAACAAAGAGAGTAAATCCTCTGAAGATTCCTCAATATCTATGGCGGTAATTTCCGTACGCGGAATAAGACACTCCTTAATTTTTGTCTTTGAAAAATCTACCGCATTCTGGAAAATCTCAATGTCTGAAGGCACATCATCACCCTGCGCATCTTCCACCTCCTCAGAGAGATTCAGAAGGTCTGTCTGGTCAAAAGCAGCCTCCTCCTGCTGGTATGCGTATGCAACTTTTTTATCATCCTTCTTGCCCGTACCTAAGATAAGATTTGCCAACTTGTTGGTAATCCAGGTAATAGGATAGAGCAGGTAGTAGAAGAAAAGAATAATTCTGTAGAAATGTGAGAAGACCTTATTGGCATTCAGGTAGCAGAGGGTCTTTGGCAGATACTCCGCCGTTATCATTACAATGAAGGTTGCAATAACGGTCTCTATAATTATCGCGATGGATGTGGAAGTTGTTAAGTATCTGTAGATTAGAGGCGAGAGCAGGTGCGCCGCCGCAATACTGTAGATAACCACAAATATGTTGTTGCCCACCAGAAGAGCGGAGATCAGATCTCCCTCGTTTTTGATGAAACGGTCCATTGCAACCGCATACTTTTTCCCCTCCTTTTTATCCAGCGCAACTTTGAGACGGTTGCAGTGCAGAAAGGCCATTTCATAGCCTGAAAAAAGGCAGCAGAAACAGAGTGCAACAACTACTATGATTATGTTGGTTATCATACTATTTTTTACCGGTAACTTTAAGATCTACCCCTATCTTTTCCGGACGGAGAATAGGTCCTATAAAGTTTACGGTATCTACGTAAGTGGAATCCTCCTGAATGCGGCTGAAAGAGTCAAACGGACGTCTGATTTCTGCATTGGATGCAGTCTCATCGCTCTCCATTCCGTAACCCTGCATAAATCCCTGAGGAGAAGCCATTTCCACATAACAGTCCGTATAGATTTTGTGGCTGTAACGGTCCCAGTAAAGAGTGTCTGTCTTCATGGTCTGGCCGTTAACAAAATTACGGATTACAACGTTGCCGTAAACCTCCCATACCTCCTCCAGATTTTTCTTGGTGGTGTGCTTTGCAACCTCTGCGTGAATGTGAGCCTCAAGGTTGCTGTCTCTGTAAGAGTAAACGTCAAATCCGTTTGGGAATAGATCATACGAGAGAGAATCCAGTTCATACTTCTCCATCCTTGGAGCCTGGAGCCTCATTACAATATCTCCGTTGGTAGACTGAATTGCAACTATACTGTCTCCCTGCATTCTTGGAGCGGAGGCCAAATCTATCTGGCCGGCAAGTTCCGTCCTTCTGGAACAGGAAATGGACAATGCAAAAAAGAGGATTACCAAAAATAATTTTGGTAATCCTTTTAATCCTCTTGAGTATAGGCCTTTATGCATTGTGCCTAAAGGTTTTCTACTTCAAAGTTCTAACCGTTGTAGAGGCGCTCATACCTCCGCAGGAGATAGAGTAACCCTTACCGTCTACAAGGTCATACATAAAGGCATCCTCAGCCTTAGGGAAGTACTGACGATATCTTGCAATGTTCTTCTGAGCCTCAGCAGCAAGAGATGGATCCTTTGCCATTGCTCTCTGCATAAAGTCTGTAGCAACCCAGAACTTAGCTCTCTTTGCAATCTCGTCACCGCCGCAAGAAATGGAAGCCCAGATAGTTCCAATAAGCATCTCAGCCTTGCCCGCATACTTAGGATTAAGGTCTGCAGCCTGGCGTGCAACTGATGCTGCCTGTCCGAATGAACGGTTCTTATAGTGAATGGTTGCAAGCTCATAGAGGTAAGTACCTTTGTCTACGCCTGTTGCAACGCTTGCAGCCTCCTTCAGATAACCCAGAGCCTTATCCTCATCTCCCTTAGAGTTGAAGAATCTGTAAAGGAAGTAAGCGGCACCTGCTGTTGGGTTGAGTTTGTACATCTGACCAACAACCTGTGAGAAGAGCTCGGAGTCTGTACACTCGTTGCTGTTGAGCAAACTTGATATTGTCTTCAGAAGAGTGGTATCATTAGGGTTCTGCTCAAATCTTGGAGTGAACACTTTAATGAGGTTGTCACAGGTAGCAACACCGCTGTTGATGAATGCGTTCTGAAGCATAGCCTCTGAAGCGTCAATTGTGGTGTCATTAGGGAACGCAGCCTTACGTGCCTCAAAGAGGTCATTGAATTTTGAGTATGCGTTCATAACATCCTCATCTGTAATCTGCTTAGCTGCATAGAGTTCTCCGGCCTTAATCATAGCGTTAACTAACATCTGGTCATCTGAACTTGAACCAAACTCATCTGCGTATGCGGTAAGGTTGTCATAGAGAAGCTTTGCCTTTGCAGGATCCTGTCCAAAGAACATCATCATATCTTTCAGACGTCCCTCCTTTGCAACTTTAGCTCTGCTAGGGAAGAGATTTGCTCTGGTAGTAGCCAACTCCAGGAGTGAATCTATCATAGCGGCTCTCAGCTCAGGGTCCTGAGTATTGTTAATTCTGCTCAACATAATTTTTCTACCGTTGATGTAGAGGTTCTGTGAAACCTTTGGAGGGCAGAATTTTAAAGCCTGAATCCAATGAGAATAGGCCTCAGTCATATTACCCTGGCGAAGGAAATCCTGATAGAAATTAAGATTGTTCACACAATCTGCGCTATCCTTTCCAAATCTACCTTGAGCAGATACCTCAACGGTAGTGAATAGGGCCAGAACAGTGAATACCAACAGTGCAATTCTTAATTTTTTCATAGCAGTAAATTATTTGAGTAGTTCTTATTTATACTTGTTTATATTGGTTGCAAATGTAGTCAATTTATTGGAACTTAGGTTTTACAAACCAAATATCGTGCAAACTTAAGCTCACAATGAAATTAATGTAATTTTCTCTTACCAAATTGCCTGTTTTGGAGCCTCTTTGACCAAAGTCTACGGCAACGTTGATTGAGTTGTTAAGACGGTAGATTGGCAGTGATGCACCAATTGTAAATCCCATCTGGTTTATACTCTTACCATCCAAACGTACGTATGTCTTGTCATAGTGGAAGCCGGCACGGTAAGAGACTCTCTTGTAGAAGTAACGGATATCAAATCTGTTAGGGGTATATTCACCTCCTATCTTAATGGAAGAGGCTGTCTGTGAGTCAAATCCTACACCCGGAGTATTTTTGAAGTTTGTCTTTGACCAATCCTGGCGCTCATAATCCAAACCTATTGTCCACTTGTCCAGTTTTGAGAGTGCCACACCGGCGGTAATCTTTCCCGGAATCTTTATATGCTCTTTGATTGGATTGTCTGAGATGGTATCTCGTATTGAGCCGTCGTATGCGTAGGCATATCTGCTCTGTGAACCGTAGAGCGTGCTCTTCATTCTGTAGGTTGCACCCACCGTAAGGGTGGTGTTTTCCATTGGCATTGGGAATGAAGCCTGAGCCGCAAACTCTGCAGCCCAGCCGTGAGGCTTATGCTTCCAGCCTGTCTCTATGGTTCTTATATCTGAATTTGTAAAGGCAATGTTGCTGTGGTTTGTAAGGCTTCCAAAGTAGTAAACGGCAGAGGCTCCTACGGAAACGTTCTTAATAACATTCATTGCTCCTCCAAAGAAGAGTTGGTTGATGTTTCCGTTACCGTATTTGTAATAGGTGATGTAACCATATTTGTTAATGAGGTTTACATCATCCTCCACGCTCTTGAACTTATAACCTACGCTGGAGTAAGGCATTATTCCAAAGATGAAAGAGGCCTTGTTCTTAATTGGGAAAGAGAAGGTGAAGTTATTGATATTGCCTGTGTTATAGGCAGATGTGGTGTTTTTGTCCTTAAGGTACATATTCCTTCCCATCACTCCCATATCCAACATAAAGGAGAGAGTGTCTCTCTGGGTTAAAGAGGCTATGTTCTTATAGTTTATGAATCTTGAGTCTCTGATTCCCATTCCAATACCACCCATACCCAGGTTGATGGCGGAGTTGTTGTTGTAGAGATCTCCCACTCCGTAAATGGAGTATGGAGTAAAGGTTCCAAGTGCATCAACTTCCTGTGCCGCCATGCGGGTTACTCCCAATAAAAAGGCAGACGCCAATAATATCAATCTCTTTGCTCTCATTTTATTTTGCATAAAAATCTGCTATAATTGCCAATCCCTGCAGTACCATATCCTGTGTTGCAAAAACAGTGTGCTTAATCCTGTGTGCAAAATAGAAGGAATCACCTCCCGTAAAAATTATGGTATGCTGAGGGTATCTCTTAATATATCCCTCCACTTCAAATATCAGACCGAATACAACCCCTGCGCTCATTGCACCGGTGGTGGTAACTCCCACAGGCGGGAACTCCGCATCCGGAGTGATGTATGGAAGCAGTCCTGTAAACTCGTTCAACGCTCTGAAACGGCTTCGCATTCCAAGGGAGATATTGCCTCCCAGATAGTGCCCTTCTTTGTCTATAAAATCTACCGTAAGGGCGGTTCCAAAGTCAAACTTTATACAGTCCTGACCCTTAAACATATAGGCCACTGCCAGAGCTGCCGCAATACGGTCTGCACCCAGTTCCGTTGCATCAAACCCGTAACCCAGATCTATAGGCAGAGGAGTTCTGTAATCCAATAGTATCAGCTTCTTGCAAAGCGGTTCCAGCGCAGCCTTAACGGGCTCGTTGGAGGTTCTTACGTTGCTTACAACTATTGTATTTACCTCATACCTTGTAGATTCTATAACGCTTTTAATGAAGGCCACAGCATCCCTCTCTGAGGAACGGTGCAGGCGCCCCATTGTACCGTTGTAGTAAAATACAACCTTGGCGTTGGTATTACCTATATCTACTAAAAGGTTTGTTTCCATATAAAGTCCAAATATAGTGATATTTTGAATACAATCTTTATCAAGCCCCTAAAGAGCATATTATGCCGTATGCGGCAGTTACACTTTTCACTCCCGGAACGGTAAGCGTCAGTTTCTTCTCCTGAGGTTTGTAGTTAAGTTTTGCTCCCCTTAAAGTTGCAATCCTGCCCATCACCTTCTGGTACAACTCCGTTCTGTAAAAGGCTGAATTGGCGTCAGATACAAAGTATAGACGCATAATGTCAGACTTAAGAATTATTCTCTCCACACCAATCTTTACTGCTCTCAGTCTCAGTTTAACAACATTTGCAAGCTCCATAACCTGGGCCGGCGGAGTACCAAAGCGGTCTTTCAAAGACTCTATAAACGGCTCAATATCACTTTCTTCCTTAACCGCATCCAAATCTTTATAGAGTTTAATCTTCTCCGTTGGCTGAGGTATATATTCATCCGGAATAAAGATTTCCAGGTCTGTCTCAACGGTGCAGTCAGATACAAACTGAGTGGTGTTCTGCATTGGATTTACAAAGTCTGCCCGCTGGGCGTTAATCTCTATAAATGCCTCATTGAGAATCTTTTGGTAGGTCTCAAATCCCATATCTGCAATGAAGCCGCTCTGCTCTCCTCCCAACATATTGCCGGCACCTCTTATATCCAAATCCTGCATTGCAATATTGAATCCGCTGCCCAGTTCAGAGAAGGCCTCAATTGCCTTTATCCTTCTCTTTGCATCTTCTGTAATGGAGGACATTGGCGGAACAATCAGATAGCAGTATGCTCTGCGATTGCTGCGTCCAACCCTACCCCTTAACTGATGCAGATCACTCAGGCCGAACATCTGTGCCTGGTTGATAATCATAGTGTTGGCGTTAGGTATATCTATACCGTTCTCTATGATTGTAGTGGAGATAAGCACGTCATAATCTCCCCTAATAAAATCTAGAATTCTGTTCTCAAGCACAGAAGGTTCCATCTTGCCGTGCCCCACAATTGTCTTTGCCTTTGGACAGATGCGGTTAATCATCTGCTCCACCGCAAGAATGTCTTCAACTCTGTTGTGAACAAAGAAGACCTGCCCGCCTCTCTTTATCTCACTCTCTATTGCCTCCTTTATGTAATCCTCGTTAAAATCAATAACTTCCGTCTCCACAGGCAGTCTGTTTGGCGGAGGAGTATTTATAATGGAGAGGTCTCTTGCACCAAGCAGTGAGAACTGCAGAGTACGAGGAATAGGAGTGGCGGTAAGAGTTAAAGTATCTACCTCAACTTTTAACTGACGCAGCCTCTCTTTTGCGGCAACACCAAACTTCTGCTCCTCATCAATTATTAAAAGTCCAAGATCTTTGAAGGTGATGTTTTTATTCAAAAGACGGTGCGTTCCAATTATAATATCAGTCTTTCCAGTCTTTACATCTTCCGTTATTAAACGTATATCTTTGGCACTGCGTAAGCGGCTGATATAATCTATCTTACAAGGAAACTCCGCCAGTCTTTCCGTAAAGGTTTTATAGTGCTGCAGTGCAAGAATTGTGGTAGGTACCAGAACGCAAACCTGCTTTCCGTCACACACCGCTTTGAACGCCGCACGTATTGCAACCTCCGTCTTTCCGAATCCCACATCTCCGCATATAAGACGGTCCATAGGATTCTCACTCTCCATATCTGCCTTAACGGCCTTGGTTGCTTTTACCTGGTCCGGCGTATCGTCAAACATAAACGATGCCTCAAGTTCGTTCTGAAGATAGGAGTCTTGAGAGAAGGCAAAGCCCTTTGTTCCCTTACGTTTTGCATAGAGTTCAATAAGCTCTTTTGCAATATCTTTAATCTTGGCTTTAGTGGTGGTTTTCAGCTTGTTCCAGGCACCGCTTCCAAGTTTGTAAATCTTAGGAGGCTCCCCGTCTTTGCTCTTATATTTTGATATTTTATGAAGTCCTCCAACGGAGACAAAAATTACATCACCGTCTTTGTAAATTATCTTAATAGCCTCCTGATGTTTTCCGTTTACCTCTGTCTTTACCAACCCTCCAAAGACACCTACTCCGTGGTCTATATGAACCACATAATCTCCAACGTGAAAAGCACTCAGATCTTCAAGCGTAAGACGCTCGCTTCTCTCCACCTCACGTCTTACCTTCACTCTGTGATAACGCTCAAAAATTTGATGGTCAGTATAAAGACACAGTTTTACATCTGCACTTATAAAGCCCTCGTTAATAGAACTTTCCAGCGCCTCAAAGGTAGGATGTTCTCCCTCTGATATATGAGCGGAATCTTTGAATATGTTTCTTATTCTCTCAATCTGCTCTGCAGAAGAGGAACTTATAAATACCTGATATCCTTGCTTTTTACGTGCTCTTATATCATCTGCCAGAAGTTCAAAGTTGCGGTTAAAACTTGGCTGCGGAGAGCAGTTCATCTCAAGTACCTCTTCATCTGCGCTATCTTTTATACTCCTGCCGTTCAGAGATATACAAGGATGAGTATCATACATCTCACCCAACTGCTCGTATGTGTTGTTCCAAATTACAACGGAATATTTAGAGGCATAATTAAAGAGAGTATCTCCGCCGTAAGCCATCACCTTATCCTCTCCGCAAACGTTCGGAAATATCTCCACACTTTTTACCTCCTCTTTAGAACGCTGAGTATCCAGTGAGAACTTTCTTATGCTATCTACACTGTTTCCAAAGAAATCTATTCTGTAAGGAACATTGTCTGAATATGAGAAGATATCTACTATACCTCCCCTTATTGCAAACTCTCCCGGCTCTGATACAAAATCTACCCTTTCAAACCCTGCAGCGGTAAGTTTTTCCTTTATTGAGTCAAACTCAATCTCCTCACCCACAGATATTTTCAGTATTCCCTCCAATACAGCGCGCTGCGCCATTATTTTCTCCTTTACCGCATCGGGATATGTAACTATCGCGATAGAATTACTCTCACTGGAGAAGTTGTTCAAAGCGCTGAGGGTGATGCTTCTCTGTACTTTGTTAGATGAGTCTTTTATGGAGATTTTTCTGGCCTGGGAAGAGGAGGAGAGGGGGAAGTAATAGACCTCTCCGTTAAATATCTCATAGAGATCTGCGCACATATATTCTGCCGCCTCTTTGGTATCCTCCACCACTATATGAATCTTGCCGTAGCTGCTATTTTTGACGGCAGAAGACAATAGAAAAGCTTTGGAAGATCCGAAAAGTCCCTTTATAACTACAGAGTCACCCTTTTTAGAGCCCTCTATAAAGGAGGATAATCTTTTCACCACTTCCAAGGAGTCAAACTTGCCGGCTATCCCTTCTATCCTGCTCATATATGTGGCGCAAAGGTAGATAAATTGTTATTATCTATGTTAATAACTTTGTAAAAAAGAGGGGATAACTTTTTCTGTGGAAAAACCTCCTTTTTTCCAACAGGTTTATCTATAGGTTTTCAACACTCGGTTTAAAAGAAATATGCCTTAAAAGTGATTTTGAATAGGATTTTTTGGGTTATCAACACTTTCCACAGAGTATTACTACAACTACTTTTTATATTTTAATTTATATAGTAATTATATTTTAAGCGGTTAAAAAAGTATCTTTGTCTTGCTATGATTTCAGAGGAGAACACAAATATAGAGAATTTCAATCCGAGAGAGATAGAATCCACATCGGACAGAGAGATGGAAAAGCTGGTCCGTCCCCAGGAATTCAGTGATTTTGCAGGCCAGGATAAGGTTGTAGAGAACCTCAAGGTCTTTGTGAAGGCTGCAAAGATGAGGGGAGAGTCTTTGGACCATACCCTGCTCTTTGGCCCTCCCGGTTTAGGAAAGACCACTTTGGCCAATATTATCTCCAATGAACTGGGAGTGGATATGAAGGTGACCTCCGGCCCTATTTTGGACAAACCCGGAGATCTGGCCGGCCTTTTAACCTCACTTGAGGCGGGAGACGTGCTCTTTATTGATGAGATTCACCGCCTGCCTAAAATTGTGGAGGAATATCTTTACTCCGCGATGGAGGATTTCCGCATAGATATTATGATAGATAAAGGCCCCGGTGCCCGCTCTGTGCAGATAACCCTTAATCCTTTCACTCTTGTGGGAGCCACAACCCGCAGCGGACTTCTCTCCTCACCGCTCCGTGCACGTTTTGGAATTAACTGTCACTTAGAGTATTATAACACAGAAACTCTGCAAAATATAGTAAAACGTTCTGCAAAGATTTTAGATATAGATATAGATGACCAGGCATCTAAGGAGATTGCCTGCCGCAGCCGCGGAACCCCAAGAATTGCCAACTCACTTTTGAGAAGAGTTAGAGATTTTGCGCAGGTAAAGGGTAACGGAGATATAAATCTGGAGATTACAAGATATTCTCTTGATGCGCTCAATATAGATAAGAGAGGATTGGATATGATGGATAATAAAATACTCTCCACCATCATTCATAAATTTAAAGGAGGACCGGTTGGACTTACAACCATTGCAACTGCAGTTGGTGAAGATGCCGGAACTATTGAAGAGGTTTATGAACCATTCCTTATTCAGGAGGGATTTTTGAGAAGAACTCCAAGAGGAAGAGAGGTAACGGAGATCTCCTATAAACATTTGGGAATATCTCCATATAAAGATTACTCTCTGTTTTAAAGACAATTAATTCTATTACCATGAAAAAGATATTTACACTTCTTCTTATTACGTTACTATCTGTAGATATATTTGCTTGTACATCAGCAATTTTCACGGGTAAATGTACAAAAGACGGAAGACCTCTGATGTGGAAAAACAGAGACACCGGAGAACTCAATAACCGCCTTGAATTTTTCCAGGGAAGAATATATGGATTTGTTGCTCTGGTAAATTCTCCAAAGAGAGGAGGAGATGCCTGGGCCGGAAGTAACGAGGTTGGATTCTGCATAATGAATACCGCTTCATACAATCTTGCAATTCCGGAAGAGAAAGATCTGCAGGATTCTGAGGGAGAGGTAATGTACCTTGCACTCTCAATTTGCAGAACCATACAAGACTTTGAAAATCTGTTGGATACAATAAGAAAACCTCTTGCAGTAGAGGCAAACTTCGGAGTAATAGATGCAGAGGGAGGAGCAGCTTACTATGAGGTAAATACCAGAACCTGGAAAAAGTTTGATGCCAATGATCCTGCAGTTGCACCTAACGGATACCTCATTACAACCAACTATTCCCGCAGCGGAGAAGAGGATAAGGGAATGGGATATGTAAGATTCGGCAACGCTACTGATGTAATAGATAAAGCATACGCAGAGGGAGTTAAATTTACTCCTGAATGGATAATGGATAAACTCTCACGCTCCTTCTATCACTCTCTCCTTAAGGCAGATCTGAGGGAGAGCAATATTGCTCAGCAGACAAACGGTTGGTTTATGGACCAGGATTTCATTCCAAGAAAATCCACCTCCGCCATCTCAATTTTCCAGGGAGTTAAAAAGGGAGAAAATGGTTCTAATACCATCTTCTGGTGCGGTATAGGTTATGGCCCGTTAGCCCTTATGGTTCCGGTATTTATGGCCTATCCTTCACAGATTCCTTTCTCACTTTTAAAGGGCAGCGGAGAGAAGAAAAATTACTGCTATGCCTGTGACCAGGTGCTCTCTCTTAAGAAAGATATCTTCCCAATAAAGAGAGGAAACGGAAATAAATATTTCCACTTCTCACTTCTCTATAATCCTGAGGGAACGGGATATAGCCAGCAGTTATATCCTTACCAGGAGGAGATACTTAAAGATTCTGAACCTGTGGTAAAAGCTCTCCGTAAGGGTAAACTTACAGAGGAGAAAGTAAAGGAGTTCAACTCTCTGTTAGATAAAACAATAGTTACCGCTTATACAAACGTAAAGCGGGCAGAGTAATATAACTTACAATATATTAGTAGATTAGAAGCGGTGGCAGAATAAGGTTCTGACCATCGCTTTCTCCTGTTATAGTAATCCTTACACTCTTAACTTTTGCATTTGGAGTAAGAACCATACGGCTGTCTTCCACATCTTTTCTTCCCATATAATTTTTACCGTCTAAGGAGTACTCTGCATAACCCTCTGTAATGCCGTAGAAATCTACATTAGATCTTCCTGTAACTATGTCTATAACAGAACACTGCACAGGTTTATCAAAGGTGAAGATAATGTAATCTCCTGCCTTTGCTCTGCCGTTAAAACGGCAGTATGAACCTCTCTTGTATTCAGTTAAAACTTTTATGGAACTCTCAGAGGCATTCATATTGGTTTCAACTTTTACAGCCGGTTTAAGTTCATTGTAAAGCGGCACGTTAGATACTGCAACACCTATGGAGTGAAGAGTGTCAGAGACAAATGTTGCAAAGCGATAATTTGCTATATCTCTGGTAATTATAGGCTCAGTATAAACATACTTATAGGTGGTTGTATCTTTCTGTCCTCTTATTCCGTCTGCTGCGGTTTGAGGTGCAACTATAGCATATTTTATAACGGCATTTTCATAAGGAGCCTTTGCCGTAATCTTGTAAAGCTTTTTAGGTGAGCCGCTTCTTAAAACATCACTTCTTGTCTGAGCCTTTTCCTCTGCAATAACTATAGGATACGGAACACGGTATCTTATTCCCATATTGTTCATTCTTTGGAAATGATACTGAGTTAGACGGTTATAAAAATCGTTATAGTTTGCGGCACTGTCTGCCAGCATTTTTGATGTTCCCCAGGCAGTTTCCGCAACAGCACAGAGTCTTGGAAATGTCTGATACTCAACAAAGTTCTCAGGTCTGTTACCCAGCTCTTCCCATAGTCCTGCCTGAATTCCAACCACGTGTCTGTTTGCCAGAATGTTGTAGAACTTTTCTCTCTCCTTCTCATTCTTCTCTGCAAAAGCAGCCAGTGCAATAGGATCGTATGCGTAGGTTATATCCAGCGGAACAACTCTGCACCAGTTGTGCCCTCTCTCAATAGGAGACTGCTTCATATCCATATAAACATACTCCGCTGCCTGCATAACACAGTCAAATCTGTTTTGAACCGCCATAGGTCCAAACTTCTTGCTGTGCCATACATAAATAAGAGAATTATCCTGAATTCCGTCTGCCATCATAATCTCCTCCCACCCTGCAATCTTCTTGTTGTATTTCTTTGCAATCTCGTTCACTCTGGTTACAAAATAGGAGTGCAGCTGACTCTCGTCAGTATATCCCATCTTCTTCATAAGTGCCTGACAATCCGGACATCTCTTCCAGTTAAAGTGGTTTACTTCATCTCCTCCCATATTGATTATTTTGCTTGGGAAAAGTTCTGCAACCTCTTTAATAATCTTCTCTATAAACTCGTAGTTGCTCTCCTTTGCAACGCACCATATTTCTCTGCTGTAACCGGTGTTGTTAATGCTTGTATCTTCCGGAGCGTTGCAGAGAATCTCCGGATAACTTGCTGCAACTGCAAGTGAATGTCCCGGAGTTTCAATCTCCGGAATAATCTCTATTCCCAAAGACTCCGAATAACGTACAATATCTTCAATCTGCTCCTGAGTGTAGAAACCTCCGTAGCGCTTATTGCCTGAACCAAAGGAAGATGGAACAACCTCATCCGGTCCTCTCCAGGCACCCTTCTCCGTTAAAAGCGGAAGAGATTTTATCTCAATTCTCCATCCCTGATCATCTGTAAGATGCCAGTGAAATTTGTTGAGTTTATGATGTGCCATCCAACGCAGAACTTTATAGATATCCTTTGCCGGACGGAAGGTTCTTGAAACATCCAACTCATAACCTCTGTACTGGAACTGAGGATAATCTTCTATCTTTCCTGCAGGAATCATATACTCATTTATAAACTCCTTATTATTAGAGTTATATACCTGCGGAGGAAGAAGCTGTAAAAGTGTCTGAATTCCGTTTAAAACACCCTCTTTATCTTTTGCATTTATTGTAATTTCATCTTCCAGAACAGAGAGATAATATTTACCCTTCTCTTTCTCATCAATGTTAGGAAGGATATCAAAAGCGTTTATAAAAATCTTTGTTGCGCCGTCACTTTTTCTTACAAACTTTGGTTTGTTTACTGCCAGAGAACCTTTTGTGTACCTTCTGTAATCATCCAAAGACCAGGTGTTTACACGCCAAACATTCTCCCTTCCAAACAGATTGTTCAAGTAATCCGCAAGAAGCATTGCAGATGAAACCTCCCACTCCGGAGAGATTATATAGTACCGTTTATTAATGAGCGCCCCCTCTTTACCTTCAAACATCTCCACCTTTTGAGGTTTGGGAATGAGAGTGTTGTATGGATTAACGCTCTCTTTCTGAGCGTATGATACAAAGGAAACGCACATCAAGGAGATTGTAAATATTGCGCCCTTGATGAGAAGAGAAAATCTTTTAAACATAACGGGTTTGACTATTTCTTCTTAATAATCTTTTTAATGGTAGGTCTGTTGGTAACCTGTCCGTGATACTGAATCATATCTCTGTAAGCAGAAGTAACTCTTATGTAAGCGTATCCGCTGTCATAAAGTTCTACGGTTACGTCAAAAGTCTCCGCACAGTAACGGTTGGTAAAACTGAAATCTACCTGATACCCCTTCTTCTTCTCATTGTATGAAGATTTTGGAGATATCTTATAATCATCCGCCTCTATTGATATGGCGTTTTCATCTGCAAATGAGAGGTTTGCCTTGCCTATATAAGGAAGCATGCAGTTGAGGGTATCTCCCTTTACTGAGAGATAATAACCGTCCAAAGTCTCTTTCTGAGGAAATCCCAGAGGAATGATTCTGTCTACCTCAACATAAAAGTCATTGGTCTTAACGTTAACCTTCTGAGTTACGGTAACGTTGTTGTTTCCGCTCTGAACAGTTGTTCCGCAGGAAACCAGAAAGATTCCCAATACCGTAGCGGCGGCAACTATACTGATAATGCGTGTAATATTCTTCATAATCTATTGTTTTTTATTCCGTTGTAAGAGGATTCGGCTCTTCCGGTGCAGGTCTCTCTGCAATCTCTCCTTCGTAAGAGACGTTCTCATAACCCGGTATGGCAGCCATTGCGTATGCTTTGCCGGATTTATAAAGCTGAATGGTTAAAGTAACCTGTTTTGGATCTTTGTCATTATCAACATCACCGTTCCAGAATACAACCTGAAAGAGGTAACTCTTTGCCTTCTCCTGCCATCCGCCTATGATTGTTACCACCTGGTTATGGGCTGCCAATCCCATACTGGAATTAACCTGACTTCCGTATGCAGTTCTGGAAGCAACCTCGGCCTGTCCTATATATGGAAGATTGCAGAAGAAACGGTCCTTTCTGCAGTCAATAAAGTAAACCTGTGTGTCATAAACAATGTTTTGAGCCACACCGTTCTTAGGGAATATTCTTCCAATTTCAATGAAAAAGTCCTTTTGGGCAGCTCCGTCTGCAACCATTTTCTCAATTCTGGCCTGTTTTTCCTTTCTGGTCTCTTTTTTCTGTGCAAAACAAGGAGAAACAAATACTCCGGTAAGCATCACAAC